>JAFPYA010000164.1 GCA_017412445.1 Clostridia bacterium | reverse complement strand
GTTTGAATACTCCAAGGATCCGCTCGTGGCCAAGCACGTGCTCTGGGACGCCCAGACCAGCGTGAACGACGCCAAGGGCTACATCCGCTACATGGTCAGAAAGTACAGAAGCGGCGAGCCGTCCTCATGGTGCATAGTGGAAAAATCCACGGGCAAGGTGGTGGGCACCATAGGCTACATGTGGTACCAGAAGGACAACAGCGCCGTGGAGGTGGGCTATTCGCTGGCCCGCCGCTGCTGGAACCGGGGCTACATGACCGAGGCGCTCAAGGCCGTGCTGGACTACACCTTCCTCGACCTGCACATAAACCGCGTGGAGGCGCAGCACGAAATCGACAACGGCGCAAGCGGCGCCGTGATGCGTAAATGCGGCATGCAAAAGGAGGGCACCCTCCGCTCCCGGTTGTACAACAAGGGCAAATATGTGGACGTGGACCTTTACGCGATACTCAGGAAGGACTATATCTCAAGGCGGCACGCGCCGAAGAAGTAGTGTTCGGGAAACCCGATTATACATACAAAAAAACGGGGGAGTGCCTCCGCTCATACCGTAAAAAAAGTCACATCGCGTCAAACACGGTGTGACTTTGTATATCGTCTGCGTTTTTTGAAAAACGAGCTTTGCTTACTGCGCCTGCACGGCGGTTGCGGCGACGGTGGTCACTATGTCGTCCACGGAGCAGCCGCGCGAAAGGTCGTTGCAGGGTTTGGCAAGCCCCTGCAGCACGGCAAAGCAGTCCGCGCCGCCTATACGCTGGGTGATTTTGTAGCCTATGTTGCCCGCCTGCAGGTCGGGGAAGATGAGCACGTTGGCGCGGCCGGCGACAGGGCTGCCCTTGGCCTTGCTTTGACCTATCTCGGGCACGAGCGCCGCGTCAAACTGCATTTCGCCGTCGAGGAGCAAATCCGGCGCCAGTGTATGGGCGATTTCGACGGCTTCGCGCACCTTGTCCACCAACTCGTGCTTCGCGCTGCCCTTGGTGGAGAAGCTGAGCAGCGCCACCCTCGGCTCCTTTATGTCGCAGAGCGTGCGCGCCGTGTCGGCGGTGGAAACGGCGATGTGCGCCAGTTGCTCGGCGGTGGGGCAGGGGATTACCACGCAGTCGCTGTATACCAGCAGGCCGTCCTCGCCCAGCGCCTTGTTCGGGCAGTCCATAAGGAAGCTCGAGGACACCACCTTGCAGCCGGGCTTGGTTTTTATCAATTGCAGCGCAGGCAGAAGCATGTCGCCCGTGGTGTGCACGGCGCCGCTCACGAGTCCGTCCGCCTTGCCGCTCTTTACCAGCATTATGCCGTAATACATCGCGTCGCGGCACAGCTCCGCCGCCTTTTCGGGGGTCACGCCCTTGGCCTTGCGCGCCTCGTAGAGCATCTGGGTAAGCTCCGCCGCATCCCCGGCGGTCTCGGGGTCTATCGTTTTTATGCCGCTTATGTCCGCGCCGGCTTCCTTTGCGGCCTCGGCGATTTTGTCTTTATTGCCAAGCAGCACAGGCACGGCGATGCCCTCCTTGAAGACTATCTCGGCGGCCTTGAGCGTGCGCTTTTCGTCGCCTTCGGGCAGCACTATGGTTTTGAGGTTCGTTTTGGCCTTCTCGCGTATTTTCTGCATTATGCTCATGGGTCCGCCTCCTTGTTTAATCGATAAACTCAAACCCGCTCCATACGGGCTTGCCGCTGTAGGTGAGCGTGGGGATGTCGCCCCTGTAGGCGTTGAGCGCACCGAAGGCCAGCGCCTCCTGCTCCATTTCGCCCTTGTAGACTGAAATCGGGGCGATCCAGCCGCAGTGCTTTTTTATGCCCTCGTATATGTCGTTAAAGCGGAGCAGGCCGCCGGTCAATAAAATCGCGTCCACCTTGCCGCACAGCACCGCGCTCATCTCACCTATTTGCTTTGAAATCTGATAGATCATCGTGTTCCAGACGAGGCAGGCCTTTTTGTCGCCGTCCTCGACCAGCTTGTGAATATGGTCGCTGTCGGCGGTGCCGAAAAAGCTGACAAAGCCGCCCGAGCGGGCGCACAGCAGCCGCGCTTCCTTGAGAGAATGACTCTCAAGATAATCGAGCAGCGACAAAACCGGCACGGAGCCTATGCGCGTGGGGGTGAAGCTGCCCTCTCCGTCCGCGCCCATGTTGCCGTCTATCATCCGCCCCTTTTCGTGTGCGCTCACGGTTATGCCGCCGTCAATGTGCGCCACGATGAAGTTCATGTCCCCGTACCTTTTGCCAGTCCTTCGCGCATGGAAATCCGCAACCGCCTTTTGATTGAGCACGTGGCTGTGGCTCACCCTGTACACGCCCTTTATGCCGGTCAGGCGCGCCTCGTCGCAGTATTCGTCAACGTTAGTGGGGTTCATGGTGTAGGCGGGCTTTTGAAACTTTTCGGCAAAGCGCCACGCCAGCATCACGCCGAGCTTTGCGGGATGCTCGCTGCCGCCGACGGCCCTGACCGTGTCGTCATAGAGGCGCGCGTCGATTTTGGTCACGCCGCCGGGCTGCGTATAGGCGCTGCCGCCCCTGCCCACGAATAAGTCTATATCCTCGGGTTTTACGTTATAGCGGGCGAGCATGTCGATTATCACGCCGTAGCGGTAGTCCATCTGGTCGTTCACGTGAGGAAAGGAAAGCAGAAGTGGCGCGTCGTGGAACAGGCTTTCCTCAAACAAAAGCGTTTCATCTTCAAACAGGCTCACCTTTGTGGATGTTGAGCCGGGATTTATCACCAGTATTTTGAGCTTTTTGTCGTCGCGCATAAATATTCCTCCAAAGGCTTTTCGTCGCATATTTTACCACCGGATGGTTAAGATATTGCATAAAAAATCGTATATATGTGTAACATTTGGCGGCGTTTCAACAAAACATGTGCCGATTATGCATATTTTCAAAGGCGGTTTGGCACATATAAGACGCAGTGCGGTTTAGCCGTTCGCCTTGAGATACCTCTCGAGCAGGCCGTTCAATTCGCGTTCCATCTCGATGAGCGTCTCCTCGGGGGTCAGGTCGTCGGTCAGCATCGCGCTCACGGTGTCCTGAATTGTGTAATAGAAGTCCGCGGCGGGGCCCACGGTGACGGAGCGCATGCTCTCGGGGGTCAGCGTAAGCTGTTCAAGCCCTGCGGCGTATATGGGCAGGTCGCTTACGAGCGACTGCCACACGGGCTCATCGACCGCGCTCAGGCGGGAGGGAATATAGCCGGTGGCGGCGGCAAAGTCGGCCTGCACCGGGGCGGAGGTCAGGTATTTGACCAGCTCCCACGCGGCTTCGGCGCGCGCGTCACTGTGGTTGAACATCACAAGGCAGCTGCCCGACATGGTCGCGCCGGACTGCGCCTCGTCGTTTACCCTTATAAAGGGTGCGATGCCCAATTCAAACCTGCCGCCTATGCGATCAAGCAGCGAGGATATCGTGGAGGTAGAGCCGGTCATCACCAGCAGGCGGCCGCTCACAAACTCGTCCGAGGAGGCCGCACGATTAGTGAGCGCGCCGGATTCGTACAGCGCCTTCCAGCTTTCAAGAAAGCTCAGAAGCGTGCCGTCGTCTATGCAGTCAAGGCGGGTGGCGGTGGCCTCGGAGCCGTTCGCGCCGTCCACCACGCTGCCGCCAAGCTGGCCTATCCAGTTGGCGAGTAGTGGCGTATTGGGCACGCAGGCGAAAATCTCGATGCCGTCCTCAATGTCGTAATAAGCGGCGATGTCCGCTATGTCCTCGAAGGTTTGGGGTGCCTCGTCCAGTACGCTAGCGTTGTAAAAGGTCACGGTAGTAGACGTGGCGAAGGGCAGACCCAGCTGCACGCCGTCAAGGTTCCAGTTGCCGAGCGCTACAGGAAAGAAGTCGTCACTCTTGTCATCGGGGTGATCCTCAAACGCCTCCTGGGCGGTGTAGGCGACGGAGGCGCTCATGTAGCGCTGCTTGCCCGTGGCGTCGAGCTGCATCACGTCCGGCAGGTCGGAATAGTTTTCGGCGGAAAGCAGGCTGTTCATCTTGCCTGAGGCATCGGAGTAGCTGCCCTGATAGACCGCCTCGACAAATATGCCCTTTTCGGCGCCTATGGTATCGTTGAACTCCTTTACGTACTTTTCCAGCTTCTCGCCCGCAATCTCGCTTGCGCTGTGCCAGAAAACTATGCGGGTCACGCCCTCGTCCTCGCCAAACGCGCCCGCAAGCGAGAGCGCAAGGCTCATAACCACAAATACTGCCAGAATCCTTTTCATTTTTTTCGTCCTCCAAACAGACATAATCTTATTATATAAAGCGCTTGACCGCGTCTATTCCACCACCGCGCCGCCTGTCTGAGTGCCTGTCATCATGCGGCGGCTTAAGAAAAACATAAGGAGCGAGGGCGCCATGGCTATGCACGCGCCCGCCAGCACCACCTCGTAGTTTGTGGCCTCGGTGTTGGTCAGCATGGTTATGCCCACCTGCACGGTGCGCATGCTGTCCCTGCCAGTAACGAGCAGCGGCCATAGGTAGCTGTTCCACTGGGTGATAAAGCACTGCAGGCCCAATGTCAGAAGTATGCCCCGGCTCATGGGCAGCACCACGCGCGCAAGGTAGCGCATGTCGCCGCAGCCGTCAAGCAGCGCCGCGTCCCTGAGCTCAACAGGAATTTGCCTGAACTGTCCCGTGAGCACAAACATCTGGCTTGCACCCACAAACGACACTATGCAGATGCCAAGGTACGTGTCGGTCAGGCTCATGCGGCTTACCGTGCGGTAGTTGGTGATGGTCAGCGTTTCACCGGGCAGCATCATCGTAATCAGTATAAGCAGAAACAATGTCCGCTTGCCCCTGAAGTCGAAAAACGCGAAGGCATAGGCCGCGAGGCTTGCAAGCGTCAGCCGCACTATTGTAGTGAGCGAGGCGGTTATAAGGCTGTTGAGCATGTAACGCCACATAGGGGAATGGCCGAACACGTATCTGAAATTGTCAAAATTGAGATAGCTCTCGGCAAACAGCGTGGGCGGCCAGACGGCGAACTCCGCGGGCGTCTTGAACGCGCCCGCCACGGCATACACAATGGGAAACACGAGCACGAGGCCGACCGCGATGCTCATAAGCTGCGTTATAGCGCTTCTGAAATGCCTTATCATCCGGCCTTCACCTTCTTTCTGTCAAGAAACAGTGTAAGGAAAGTGAACGTGAACGCCAGAAGGAAGGCCACGAGGCTCACGCAGGCCGCAAGCGAATCGTTGCTTGAGGCGTAGCCCGAGGTGTACATCATGTAAATCAGCGTTGAGGTGGCGCGGTTGGGGCCGCCCTTTGTTATTATCATCACGGGGCCGGAGGTCATTATGGCGAGTATCGCGTTTGTGGCCACGACGTATACGATCGTGGGCATAATTGCGGGAATTCTGACGTGAATGAGCGTTTGAATTGCGTTTGCCCCGTCCACCTGTGAAGCGCCTATTCTGTCGGCGGGAATGCCCCTGAACGCCGATAAAAACAGCAAATAGTTGAAACTTACGCCCATCCATACAGTCAGAATGAGCATCGTTCCCATCGCGGTGGACTCGTCCTCAAACCAACCCAAGTCTGTTCCCAGCAGGCGGTTGATTATGCCCACGTTCGGCGAAAACATAAGGCGGAATATAAGCGAAATCGTGGCCATGGACAGGGCCATCGGCAGCGAGAACAGCGTCTCGTACACGGGTGAGAGCGGGCGCTTTTTTGTGGCGAGCACGGCTAAAAGCAGCGATATCACCACGGTCACCGGCACGTTAACGGCGGTAAGGGTGACGGTATTTGCAAACGCGGCCTTGAATTCGCGCTTTTCAAGCATGTACCTGAAGTTGTCAAGCCCCACATAGGAAAGTATTTCGCCTGAGGCGTTCACAAGCGAGACGCTGCTGAGTATGGTTCTCAAAAACGGATAGAACACAAACCACACCGCAAACACCAAAATGGGCAGCACAAACAGATAGGGCTTTAAATTAAAACGCCTGCGCCTAAAGGACCTCTGCATGGCCGCCTCCTTATAAAATAAAAAAGCTCCGGTGTATCTCCGGAGCCGCTGTAAAGCGTATGCCGTTTCTTCTTTCATCCAGACTGTAACTGTCGGTTCCGGAGTTGCACCGGATCGGCCAAAAGGCTCGCGGACTTTACCGCCGGTAGGGAATTGCGCCCTGCCCTGAAGAATACGCGCATATTATAGTTAGCCAAGGCTTATCTGTCAATAGACGAAAGGGCAAGTCACAAACTTTTACACTGGCAGATAATCGACACTAATGTTAAATTTAAGAAATATACTGCCTGTCTATTCTATTTAAGGCGGTTTTATGTTAAAATAATGCTGTATTTGTATGTACTGTAGCGGAGGTGTTTGCATGAAGCTTAAAGGTATTATCGCGGGCGTGGTGGCCGCGGGACTGGTTGTAGGCGGCAACGCGCTGTACAACAACGAAGCCAAAAAGGCCGCCCAAACCGAAGAAAGTCATGCGCAGCAAATCAGCGAATTACATGAGACCATAGAAACCACACAGCAGGAGCTTGAGCACAGCCAGTTCCAGCTTACTCAAAAGGAAAGGGCAAACAACCTGCTTTCGAGCGAAAACGAGAGGATCGAAACCGAGCTTGCGAGCGCAAACGAAACGGTAGGCAATCTTACCGCCGAAAACGGCGAGCTTGCAGAACAGGTTGAGGGGCTTACCGCCGAAAACGGCGAGCTTGCAGAACAGGTTGAGGGGCTTACCGCCAGAAACGATGAGCTCACCGGGCAGATAGCCGAAAAGGATGAAACCATAATTTCGCTTAACGCCTCTGTTGACGAGGCCAAGGCCGAAGCAGAGAAAATCAGAGGCGAGCTTCAGGCCGCAAATGAAAAGATTGACGAATTAAATAGTCAGATTCAGACCCTTGAAGCAGATCTTGGCGACAAAGACGCTGAAATCGAAGCGCTCAAGGCGGACTACGGTAAGCTCAGCGAACAGCACGACGGAGTAAGCAGCGAAGCCGCAGGCAAGCTGTCCGAATACGAGGCGCTGCTCAAGGAGTATGAGGAGCTGAAACTCGAAAAGGAAAACGCCGAAACCGAGCTCGAGGCGCTCAAGACTGAGGTGGATGCCGGCAAGGCGCGCATAGATGAGCTGAGCCGGGAAATCGAATCACTGAACGCTCAGATTTTGGCGGGCGATGAGACCGATAACACTCAGCCTGAAAAGGTTGAAATCGAGGGCGATGAGGACGAAAAGCAACTCGCCGAAGAAATCGCGCTCATAAGCGAGGGCGCGCTCGAGCATGTGAATAAGCTCAGCGCCGCAGTCGCCGAGGCGGAAGCCATAAGCGAAAAGCTCACCGAGGAAGAACAGCAGACCGAAAGCGCCGTTGCCTTTAAAGAGGCAGTTGAGGCGGCCAAGGCATACGCGCAGGGCGAATTCATAGCCGAAGGCATAGAGGGCGCCGAGGGCATACTGAACGAAGTAAAGGGCCATACCGCCGCGCTCATGGAAAAGGTCGCGGTGCTGGAGCTTGAAGAGGGCGGCGAAGCCATCGCGGCCGCCGAGGCCTTGAAGCAGACGCTCGACGACAACGCAAGCGGCCTTGAGAGCGCGCTTACGGGCATAATAGACTTTAAGGCGCGCACCGCAGGCGAAGATGCGGATGAGGACATAAAGGCGCAGCTGGACGAAGCCAAAGCGCTGATTGAAGAAACCAACAAAAAGCTGGCCGACAAGGAAGCCGAGCTTGAGGAGCTCAGGGGCGAGCTTGCCCTGAAGGAAGAACTGATTGCCGCCGCAAGAAGCGAGCTTGAAACCGCCAAGGGCAACCTCGATACCGCCGAAAGCTCGATGGTCGAGGCAGGCGAGGAGATACTGCGCCTGGGTCAGACCAACGAGACGATGAGCGGCGAGCTTGAGGCCGCGAAGGCGAGGCTGGACGAAATCGCCAAGACGCTCAGCGACACCGAGGCGCTGCTGACTCAAACTCAGGCCGAGCTCGACAAGACCAAAGAAAAGCAGACCGCGACCGAGACCGAGCTGACCAAAACAATGGATCAGCTCACCGAAACTCAGCAGACGCTTGCTGCCACCGAAGAGGAGCTAGAAACCACCAAAGACACGCTTGCCTCCACCGAAGAGGAGCTTGCGACCACCAAAGACACGCTTGCCTCCACCGAAGAGGAGCTTGCGACCACTAAAGACACGCTTGCCTCCACCGAAGAGGAGCTTGCAACCACTAAGGATACGCTTGCTACCACCGAAGAGGAGCTTGCAACCACTAAAGACACGCTTGCTGCCACCGAAGAGGAGC
>JAFPYA010000163.1 GCA_017412445.1 Clostridia bacterium | reverse complement strand
CGTTACAAGATAATCCGCTCTGTAGCCGCAGGTAACGCGCTTTTGAAGCACGCTTGGATCAATGCCTGCCAAAGCCTCAGGCGACGGGAAAGTGTAGTATGTGTTTCCCTCATACGCTATCGGAGTTCCGTACACCTCGCAAAGCTTGAGCACAAGGCCGCGAATGCGCTTCACGTTGTTATTGGCAGAGAGTATGAACTGCAAAAGTGTCTCCCAAGTGGGCTGATTGAGCACCTTTAGACCCGGCAACAGCGTTACGGCTCTTGCAGCTTTTTCAAAGTGCGAACAGTCCTTTGCCAGAATTGAGTAATCGCGCGCATCGTCGAAGTAAAAGGCGGCCTCAGGAGTATCGTCCTTCTCGGTCATGATTTTGCCGTCGACTACAGCTGCGTACCCCTTATCGGTTTTGTGCCAGTGAAAAACCTGAGCACTATCCATTAGCGTAAGCTCAAAATCTATATTTCTCATTTCTCCTGTAAAAAGAACCCGCGCAGAGCACACTCCGCACGGGTTCATACTGTCTTGATTATTCGGCAGCGGCCTCGGTCTTGGGATAAATGCAAACCTGCTTTTTATCTCTGCCCAGTCGCTCGAACTTTACTATGCCGTCAATCTTCGCGTAAAGCGTATCGTCATCGCCGATGCCCACGTTGAGGCCGGGATGAATTTTGGTGCCGCGCTGGCGAACCAAAATGTTGCCCGCGAGAACGAACTGACCGTCCGCACGTTTCGTGCCAAGCCTTTGTGCATGGCTGTCACGTCCGTTACGGGAGGAGCCCATTCCTTTCTTATGCGCGAACAGCTGAAGATTCATCTTAATCATGCTTCTACCTCCGTTCTCTGATTATGATCCGGATGGTACCGGTGTATTGTTTGTCCTGTGACAATTCGGTCAAAGCCAATTCAAGTGTTTTAAGGAGTATCTGCGCATCGTGTTCTTTTTGAATGTCGCGGTTTTCTTTGAGCATCAGCTCAAGATATCCCGTATCTGCATCGCACTTCACATCCGCGTCCGCCTTGACGATATCCGTAATACCGTTTGCGGTTGACTGAGTAAGCGATGAGATTGCCGCGCACACGATATCCTTTCCGTATGCGGCGAAGCCAGCGTGCCCTGAGGCTCTGAAGCCTTCAATTGAGCCGTTCTCCCGCTTGAAAAAGGTGACCGTTGTCATTAGCGCTTAGCCGTTGATGGCTGTAATCTCAACCTTTGTGTAAGGCTGACGATGACCCTGCTTTTTGCGCTCGTTCTTCTTGGCCTTGTACTTGAAAACGACGATCTTTGCACTCTTGACCTGAGAAACGACCTTACCCTCGACCTTGGCACCCTCAACGATAGGAGTACCGATTTTAGTCTCGTTGTCATTTCCGATAAGCAGAGCGTCAAAGGACACCGTTTCGTCCGCCTGAGCATCGAGCTTCTCTACAAAGATCACGTCGCCCTGCTGGACACGGTACTGCTTGCCACCCGTCTTAATGACTGCGTACACGCGTTGCACCTCCCATTAACAATCTCGCCCGGACGAGGCGGTGTATGCACACCTTAAAAGCCACTCCGGAGCGGCTTACCACATAATTATACTACTCATCGCGCTGTTTGTCACGTTATATTTTTGAAAAAAGAAGCTGAAGTGCACGTATTTGTGTTAATATGCTATTGTTTATAGGGTTAAAATAATAATTCCGCCTTGACAGCAGTCGAACAGGTATTTTATAATCTGCACAAATATGTTTTGAGGGGTTTGAATCATGTCGCTTTCAAAGCTTTACGGTTCCATGGTCTTTAATGACTCCGTCATGCAGCAGCGGCTGCCGCACGACACCTACAGACAGCTCAAACGTATCCTTGAGGACGGCGGCGCTTTGGACAGAAGCATAGCCGATATCGTGGCAAACGCCATGAAAGATTGGGCGCTTGAAAAGGGCGCTACGCATTTTACCCATTGGTTCCAGCCCATGACGGGCGTAACCGCAGAAAAGCACGACGCTTTCATCAAGCCCATAGGCGACGGCGTGATAATGGAGTTCAGCGGCAAGGAGCTTATTAAGGGTGAAAACGATGCCTCCTCTTTCCCCTCCGGCGGACTGCGAGCCACATTCGAAGCCAGAGGTTACACCGCATGGGATCCCACCTCGTACGCTTTTATTAAAGATAAGACTCTGTGCATACCTACCGCGTTTTGCTCCTATACAGGCGAAGCTCTCGACAAAAAGACGCCGCTGCTTCGCTCTATGGAGCTTATGAACCGCTCAGCGCTGAGGCTGCTCGGCATTATGGGCATCCCTGCAAAAAAGGTCAGCGCGATGGTTGGCGCGGAGCAGGAATATTTCCTCGTGGACAGGGAGCTATACGAAAAGCGCCCTGACCTCATTTATACCGGCAGAACACTGCTTGGACACCGTCCCAGCAAGGGACAGGAGCTTGACGACCATTTCTTCGGCGCGCTTAAGACGCGCGTTTCGGCGTTTATGAGAGAGCTTGACGAGGAATTGTGGATGCTTGGAATTCCCGCCAAAACCTGCCACAACGAAGCCGCTCCCGCGCAGCATGAGCTTGCGAGCGTGTACGAGAGCGTGAACGTTGCTGTCGACCATAACCAGCTTACCATGGAGATAATGAAAAAGGTAGCCAACCGTCATGGCATGGTCTGCCTTTTGCACGAAAAACCATTCGAGGGCGTAAACGGCAGCGGCAAGCACAACAACTGGTCGCTTCAGACAGATACAGGTGTCAACCTTCTAAAGCCTGGCAGCGAGCCCGGTGAAAATCTCATAGTCCTTTTGACCCTCTGCGCAGTCATCCAGGCTGTGGACGATGATCAGGAGCTGATGCGCAT
>JAFPYA010000162.1 GCA_017412445.1 Clostridia bacterium | reverse complement strand
GCTTGAGGGCGCGCTTCAGGATTACGACGGCACGATTCTCACCGTTAGCCATGACCGCTATTTCATAAACCGCGTAGCCAATAGAATAATAGAGATGACCCCGGAAGGTGTCACAGCATACGAAGGCAACTACGATGACTACGTCGAAAAGAAAAAGCGGATGCAGGAGCTGCTTTCAAACGTCGACACCGCCGGCAAAACGCGCACTCAGCTCGACAAGGAGCAGCGCAGGGAGCGCATAAACCGCGACGAGCTGCGCCAGCGTAAGGTTCGCTTCCGCCAGCTCGAGCAGGACATTGACGCAGGGGAAAAGCAGATGGGCGAGCTCGAAGCCGTGATGGCCGACGGCACGATCTGGCTCGACAGGGAGCAGGGGCTCAAAAAACAGGCGGAGCTTGACGCGCTTAAGCTCAGGCTCGAAGAAATGTATGCGCAATGGGAGGAGCTCGCAGAGCAACTCCATGACGAAGAAGGAAAGTGAGGCTTAAGCATGAGTGAGGAAATGAAAAGGGCGCGGGCGTTCATAGACGCGCTTACGGTCGACGCGAAGGATGCCGACCCCAAGGCGATAGTCGAGGACGAGGACAGGTTCTTTGCCTGGGACAACGAGCACAGAAGCCTTAAAAACGGCAAAAAGTTTCTCTACGACTGGAGCTACTACATCGGCGTTGTCATGGAGGGGCTTTATTACATGTACGAGGCCGGTCAGGGCGAAAGGTATAAGGACTATGTAAAGCGCTACCTGCACGCGGTCGAAACCGATGGGTGGCTCAACAAATACGCGGGTTACGTGCCTGACCACGGCCTCGACTGCTACAAGACCGCGAGCCTTGTGATGTATTTTTACGATGAGGACGAGGAGCTGGGGCGACTCGCGGATGCGCTCTGGCATGACCTGTATACGGTGAACGGACAGTTTGCTCCCGCAGATTTGGGCGGCAACTACTTCCACTGCTGGGACGACGGCAAGCCGCCACGCTACAAGGTGTGGCTGGACGGACTGTATATGGGTCAGGTCTTCATGGCAAGGTACGCCCAAAAGACGAACAATACCAAGGCACTCAGGGAAATTGCCGACCGCTTCCGCTGGGTGAACATTGAGCTGAAAAATCCCGAGACGGGGCTGCTCTACCATGCAGGTAACTCAAAGGACGACGTGTGTAAGTTCCATTGGCTCAGAGCCTGCGGCTGGTACGCGATGGCTCAGGCGGACGTGCTTGAATGCCTTGAAGGGGAGGACAGAAAGGAGCTGTCTGAGGCGTTTGCCGCATTCTGCGAGGCCATGCTCAGATACCGCGACAAGGACGGCCTGTGGCTGAACCTCGTAAACGAGGAGCGCGGAAACGGCAACGAGCCCGAGTCGAGCGGCACGGCAATGCTCAGCTACGCTATGCTTAAGGGCGCAAGGCTCGGCCTCATAGACAAAAAGTATGCCGCCATCGGCGAAGATGTGTTTAACTGCCTTACGGCGCAGAAGCTCAAGGGCAGCGCGCTCACCGACGTATACCTTGTGGCAACCGCAAGCGGGGAAGACAATTACCGCCGTCCCGAATACTACATGCCTCAGGAGGGCAAGGGCGTGGGACCCTATATTATGGCCTACGCCGAAATGCTGAAAAAAATAAACTAAACTGAAATATAAAAAGCGCCGCTTTGGCTTTTCACCAGCCGAAGCGGCGCTATTTAATGAACCTGGAATATATATCTTACAGAAAGCTGATCTGCTGCACCTCGGGCTCGGACCAGATTTCGGCCAGCCTGTTTACGTCGAGCTTGCTCAAATCGTTAACCGGAGTAAAGCCCTTCTGAGAAAGTGACATCAGGGGCGGCGACGCGGGGTCGCTGAGCACGTAGAGGTTGTCACAGAGCTTTCGTTTGGCCGCGTCCGCTTCGCCCCTTTTGCCGTCGCTCGTCAACACGAAGGCCGCTTTGGACAATGCAAATATCAGGCGCGTGCGAAGCGGCACGAGCGCCGGATTGTATTTGGCCGCCGGGTGTGCCATAGTTACTACGAGCATATTCTTATTTTTGATTGCCAGAGCGTGTGCGGGGTCACCTATGTAATCGTAAAAGCCGCCTGTCATCACGCAGATGACTCTCGATTCTTTTTCGAGCGCGTCACCTATGGCCATGCGGCAGACGCCCGCTTCGTCGCCCGTGGCGACCCCAAAGCCGTTCACGGCGGCCATCTGCACGAGGTAATCCAGCCCGCGCCTGAGCTCGGGCTGCGTCTTTATGCCTGATATTCCTGTTATGCCTATGTATCCGCCCTCGAGCAGGGCGGGGTTGCCGCTCATGAACAGCACCGGGCTTTGATACTTGCCGAGCTTTGCGGAAATACTTTTGGGGTATTCGCTTTCAAACGGAGTCACGATGAGCGTGTTTCTTTCGGCGCAGTCGTCAATCAGCTTGTAGAGCAGCGCGTCCCTCCGGCTAAGGGCAAAAACCCTGTAGGCAAGCTCGCCGTCTATGCCGGCCTGACGCTGCATTTCGAAGGTGTCCATGCGCAAAAGCTTGCTGAGCTTGCTTTGATCGGTCGGGTCAAACCTGCCGGCCAGTGCGCCCAGCTCCTCGGCTGAGAGGGGAGCGACACCTCCGTCTCCCATGGGGCTCATGGGCATTGTCAAAAGCATCATCGCAAATGCTTCGTCGCTGTAGCTCATCTTTTACCTCACTGTCAACCGTGTTGCTTATGAAAGTATGTAGTCGAAAAACGCGTCGGGCGTGGGCGCGGCCAGATCCAGAAATTCCTCGCGCTCGAATATGTCTTCCAGATAGTGCGCGTCGGAGGAATGCAGCTGCTTTACATCCGGTATGCCCTTGTGCGGAAGCGGAAGCCCCTTGGTCACCTCGAGCGCGGGGAAGGGTATGTCCGGAGGCAGAAAGCCCAGCGCCTGAAGTATGCCGTTTGTGCCGCGGTTTATATGCGCGGGTATCGCGAGTCCTCCGCGTTCTTTGACCATGTTGAACAGCTTGTCTATTGACAGATCCAGAGCGTTCAAGAGCAGCTTCGGTTCTTCCCCGACTATCTCGTCGTCGTCGTTCATGAAGGCTTGGGTACCGAACAGGGACGGCTTGTTTTTGATGTTCGGAAGGTGCGGATAGATTTCGTCAGAGAACGCGATAGCTTCGTCCACGGTGCGGAAATATGCCAGCATGTGCGCGTCCTCAGCGGTCGTCAATTCCATGCCCGGCAGCAGCCCTATGCCTATCGCGTCCGCGATGAGCTTTATTGGCCTCAGCTGCCCGGCGGTGTTGTGATCCGTCACGGCGATCATATCCAGCTCCTTGAGTTTGCACATGTTGACGATGTTGTTCGGCGTCATATCCATATCGCCGCAGGGCGACAGACATGAGTGCATGTGCAAATCGACCGCGAACTTCATCAGCAGGCTCCTATTCCGGCGGCGGCCAGTCTGCCGCAGATTTCAAACGCGGTGAGCTCGGACGCCAGCACGCATATACCCTCCTCGTCGGCTTTTTCGATGACGTCGTTTTCCATGTGAATGCCTTCGGGAATAATCACGCAGCTCATGTCGTGCAGGCTCGCTACCGCTATAACGTTCATGTGCGTCTGCACGGTCGTCCAGGCCATGCCCTCGCGGCCATGAGCCATAACCCAGCTGAGCAGATCGCAGGTGTAGCCGCCCTTGACCTCTCTGGCTGTGTCCGCTTCTTTGGTGATGATGCTTGCGCCCAGAATCTGAGCCACTTCGTTTACGGTCATTGTCTTTATCTCCTATTCTCTTGTAAGTTCACTCACTTCGACCATTTGCTTTGCCATATCCGCAACCTTCTGCTTGAGCAGGAACAGGCAGTCCAGCTCCCTCGCAAAGCCGCGCACTATATCCTCCGCCAGCGCCTGGCAGGTGGGGGAGCCGCAGGAGCCGCAGTCGAGGCCGGGCAGCTTTTTGCGCACTTCCTCAATCTGATCCATCTTCTTGAGCGCTTCCTTGAAATCCTGATCCAGCTTCATGGCCTCTATTGGATCTATGGGTTTATCGAAACACACATCATTGCCGAGTGCCTTGACCTCCTCGAGGGTCACGGCGTCGCTGATCTTCTCCTTGGGCAGATCCACGACGAGCTTCCTTATGCGGTTGCGGGCGATGTACACGTTTTCAAATACTATGGGGCCGCCTACACAGCCTCCGTCGCAGGCCAGACCCTCAAAATACTTGAGGTCGGGCAGACGGTCGTTTTCTATCTCCTCGAGCACCTTGCTGACGTTCTCTATGCCGTCCACGGCCAGAGCCTCGTCCGCTTCTATCGCAAGGCTTTCGCCGCCGCTCCTCGCCCAGCCTATGCCCAGCGCCGAACCGGAATGCGTGCGGTCAAAGCCGTCCTCGTCGCCGGTCTTGTCGCGGCGCAATTGGCTGGACAAAAGCCCGTATATTTCTATGATTGATATCGCCCCGTCCACAGCGCTCTTGGTGTGGCCTATGGGGTTGCGTATGGCCGTGGCCTTGGCAGCGCACGGGGTTATGAAGAAGCAGCCTACGTCCTCCGACGGCACGTTGTTCTTTTCGCAGAACTCCTTGCGCGCGGCGGAGGCCGCTATCTCCATAGGGGATCGCACGTCCACCACGTTGTCCAAAAGCTCGGGAAAGCGTATCTGTATAAGCCTGAGCACCGCGGGACAGGCGGAGGAAATGAGGGGTCTCGGGCAATTCGGATTTTTGAGCTTTTCCATGATTGCGCGTGAGGCTATATCCGCGCCGCGCGAAACGTCGAACACGTAGCTGAAGCCCATGCGGAGCAGACCGCGCGCTATGCTGTTTACGTCCTTCAGCTTTTTAAACTGGCCGAACAGGGCAGGCGCAGGCAACGCGATTTTGTATTTGAATCGGTTTATCGCGCTCAAGGGGTCGGTGACAGCAATCTTGGCGTGCTGCTGGCAAACGCGTATGCATTCACCGCAGTCTATGCAAAGCTCGTCGATTATGGTCGCTCTGCCCTTGCGTATGCGTATGGCTTCGGTGGGGCAGCGCTTGAGGCAGCCGGTGCAGCCCACGCATTTACCCTTATCGAGTTTAACCGAATGTAGATTCACGGCGGCCAATCTCTTGCCCTCCTATTTCTTTATGTCGAATATCATCTCTATGCTCGTGCCCTCGCCGACCTTTGAATCTATGCGGAAATGGTCGGCGTTCCGCGCCATATTGGCAAGCCCCATGCCGGCACCAAAGCCCATCATGCGCACGTCGTCCGAGGCCGTGGAATAGCCCTCGCTCATGGCAAGGTCGATATCGGGAATGCCTGGGCCAACGTCATCGCTTTTAAGCGTCACGTTGTCGGGATTGAGCTCAAGCGTGAGCTTGCCTCCGTCGGAATGGATAACAAGGTTTATTTCGGCTTCGTAGCAGGCTATAGCAAGCCGCCTTATGACGCCCGGGTCCACGCCCAGCTTTTTAAGCATTCGCTTTATCTGGGCAGAGGCCTCGCCGGCGGTCACAAAGTCCATAGCCTCTACGGGATATTCTTCTCTTATTATACTCATGAGCGTTACCCCGTCAGCCTATAGTGCCGTTGTTCATGCCGCCGCTGTAGAGCTTGCCGCTGGCAATGAACATGGTTAGGTCGGTAGCGATTACGCTTATGCCGTCTTCGTTTGCCATTTCGAGCGCCTCAGCCGTAGGCAGCTTGCCTCTTGTAAAGCAAACGGCGCGTATGTCGAGCATGTCGCAGGTGCGCATAACCTGATGGTTGACCAGGCCGGTCAGAAGTATCATATGCTCCTTGGGGAAGGCCAGCACGTCGCTCATCATGTCGCTGGCACAGGCGCAGTTCAATTCGAGCTCTTCGTCCACTTTGTCCGTAAGGGGCCTTGCGTCCAAAAGCTCCATGATGCGCTTCAATTTCATTTGCACCCACTCCTTAGAATATAAATCTCATACGTATATTATATACTGGATTTTACTGTTTTTCAACACTTCGTGAGCAAAAAACTTTTCGGCGCTTGTTGTGCAATCATTCCTGCATAAATATTCATTTTTACGTAATATATATTAATTTAGCAATAATTTTTGCACTTTGTAATAGAATGATGTTGCAATTTGATGCGCTTTGTGGTATGATTCAAACTAACAATACCGTTTAATACGGTAAATTTTTGAATGGAGGACAAACCATGAAAAAGCTGCTAAGCCTGGTAAT
>JAFPYA010000161.1 GCA_017412445.1 Clostridia bacterium | reverse complement strand
TTTGGCGGCTATGTAATTGGCCGCCCAGAGGCACATTTTCCGGTAGTTTTCCTGAATGACTACACGCATGATGATGTTCTCCTTTATGTATAAAATAGCAGTAATGCCATGGTGAAGCGTTTTCGCTGCGCCCTTTTATAATTATAGCCCTTTAAAAATTTCTGTCAAGCTTGTTTTGTCAATTCGTACATCAGTATGCCGGCGGCGACGGCGGCGTTCAGGCTCTCGGCGCGGCCCCTCATGGGGATTTTCAGGCTGATGTCGGCAAGGCGCTTCACTTCATCGCTCACGCCGCGCGCCTCGTTGCCTATTACGAGTATCAGCCTGTCGTCCGCCAGGAACGGCGCGTGGGAGTACAAATCCGTGCCGTCGAGCGCGGAAATCACTATTTTTGCGCCATGGGCGCGCTGTTCCTTCAGGGCTTCGGGCAGGTTGACCCTTTGCGTCTTCACCCTGAAGCCGCTGCCCATCGCCGCGCGCTGAACCTTCGGGGAATACGGATCGGCGCACCTTTCGCCGAGCAGCGCGCCCTCAAAGCCCGCCGCGTCCGCCGTGCGCAGTATTGTGCCGAGGTTGCCGGGGTCCTGAACGTCGTCAAGCGCGATAAGGCGCCGCGCGTCCTTTGGCACCTCGCCGTTTTCGGGCAGGGTGAAGGCCACGCAGCAGCCCTGCGGCGTCTTTGTGTCGCAGGCGCTCTCTATCGCCGTGCGGTCGCACAGCTTTATGCTCGCGCCGGCGCTTAAAAGCGTTTCGATAAGGGGCGAAGCGTGCTCGAACAGGCCGAAGAGCGGCACAAGCCCGCTTTTCAGCGCCTCGTCAATCATCACCTCGCCCTCCACCGGAAAGGCGCGCTCTTTTTTGCGGTTTTTGGCCTCAGCAAGGCCGCGGAGCCTCTTGACCAGAGGGTTTGAGGCGGAGGTTATCTTTTCCATGTCAGTCAATCTCAAAATCAAAGTACGTGTGCGGATACGGCTCGTCTGCGAGCCTGTAATGCCACCATTCGCGTTCGTAGTCTTCAAAGCCGCATGAAAGCATCGTATGCCTCAGTTTTTCGCGGTTTTGGGTCTGGACTTCGTTGACAAGCGGGGTGCCGTGCCACGAGAGTGGGTCCATGAAATCGAATATGCCGCCCATGTCGAGCAGGCGGCCGTCAGGGTCGCACAGCGTCAGGTCTATCGCTGAGCCGCGGCTGTGGGTGCTCATGGATGCGATGTAGCCCTGCGGTATCAATTCGCTTTTGTCCGTGTTGGGATAGTGTATGCTTTTGCGCTTTGTGTCGCTTGCGTCGGCTGCCCAGGAGCAGAAATCCGCGACCGCGCGGGCGGGTCTGTAGGCGTCAAAGACGAAGATATCGAGCTTTTCGCCTCTGAGCCTTTCCCTCGCCTGCGCCAGCGCCGAGGCCGCCTTGCGCGTCAGCACAACCCGATTGACCCTGTAGCCCGCGGCGGGTCTGCCCATAAAGTTGTCCGGGCCGGGATACTTCGCGTCCCAGCGCGCACCGGGGAGCGCCTCGTCCAGATATACGAAGCCGTCCTCTGTCATAGGGCCGCCTCTCTTTCGAGCACCATGACCCTTGAAGCGAAGTCGCCGTGCGGAAAGTCAATTATCAGCCCTGCGTTCATCAGGTCGTTTGCGCTCATCAGCCTGCCGTCCTCGAGCTTATACATGCCCGCCGGCACGTTTTTGAGCCTTATGACAAACGGTGCGGCGTTCGGGCGCGCGAGCACGCGGTAGCAGCACAGTATAAGCCTTTCGGTATCGGCGAACATCCAGGCGGTGACGTTGCCCCTGAAGGGCGAAAGCAGGCGCGTGAACTCGCCGCGCAGCGTGGTCCTGCGAAGCTGCTTTTGTCTTTCCACCTGACGCGCGATCTCGTTCAGCTCGCCCTCTGAGAGCTTTGTAAGGTCGAGCTCGTAGCCGAAGTTGCCGCCCAGCGCCACGTCCGCGCGTGTGGCAAGCGGCGTAATGCGGCTCACCTGATGGTTGGGCGACGCGGACACGTGCGCGCCCATCGCGGAGGCGGGATAGCACATGCTGGTGCCGTACTGGATTTTGAGCCGCTCTACGGCGTCGCTGTCGTCGCTTGTCCAGATCTGGGGCATGTAGTAGAGCATGCCGGGGTCGAAGCGGCCGCCTCCGCCGGAGCAGCCCTCAAACAGCACCTCGGGGAAGGCTTTGGTCAGGCTCTCCATCACCCTGTACACGCCCAGCATGTACCTGTGGTGCAATTCGCCCTCGCCGCCGCCGAGCAGCTCGTCGCTGCCGGCCTCCTTGAAGTTGCGGTTCATGTCCCATTTCACATAGTTTATGTGCGCGCTCGAGAGCACGGTGCCCACGGCGTCGATTATGTAATCCTGCACGTCCCTGCGGCTCATGTCGAGTATGAGCTGGTTGCGGGCGGGTGTCCTGCGCCTGCCCGGCACGTGGAGGCACCAGTCGGGATGGGCGCGGTAGAGCTCGCTGTTCGGGCTCACCATTTCAGGCTCGAACCACAGGCCGAACATCATGCCCAGCGCGTTTATTTCCTCGCTCAGCCTGCCCAGCCCCTGCGGCAGCTTGTCCGTGTCCGGCGTCCAGTCGCCCAGATACCCCGTGTCGTCGTTGCGCTTGCCGAACCAGCCGTCGTCCAGCACGAACAGCTCTATGCCGGCCCTGGCGGCGCATTTTGCTATCTTCAAAAGCTTTTTGTGGTCGAAATTGAAATACGTGGCCTCCCAGTTGTTTATAAGTATGGGGCGCTCCCTGTCGCGCCAATAGCCCCGGCACAGGCGGCTGCGGTAGAGGCGGTGATAGACGGCGCTCATGCTGTTTAATCCCGCGTCGCCGAACACTATCACGCACTCGGGCGTCTGGAAGCTGTCGCCGCTGTCCAGCCGCCATGAGAACGTGTCCGGATTCAGACCCGCAACTATGCGCGTGGTGCCGTAGGCGTTTTTGTCGGCGCTTATTTCAAAATCGCCGCTGTATACGAGGCTCACGCCCAGACATTCGCCGCTGGTCTCGTCCGTTCCGGGCTTAAAAAACGCGGCGAAGGGGTTATGCTCGTGACCCGAGGCGCCCCTTGAGGAAGAAATCGTGCGCGTAAGTGGCGAGGACTCGAGCACGTTTACCTGCCGCTCATTGCCCCAGCCGCCGGCAAGGTGCAGCATGGAATAGCTGCCCCTGAGCGTCAGGGCGGCGCTCATCGCCCTTTCGAGCGTCAAAGCCTCATCGCCCTCGTTTGTATATACCGCGCTTATTGCCATCGCGGGCTCGTTTTCAAACAGCGTGTAGCTTACGTCCGCCCTGAGCCCCGATAGCGGATCCTTCAGGGTGATTTTGAGCGTTATCGCTTCCTCGTCGTTTTCGGTATATGTGGCGGGCAGCCCTGGCAGAGCGGGCTTGCCCTTTGAAATGAAGTGCCCGGTATAGAAAAGCTCGCTTATGCTCTGACCCGTCTTGTCCCTGACCGACACCATCGCGGGTCTGTAGTCGCCGCGTCCCTGCGTGGGGCAGGCGTAAGGCAGTATCTGCCTTAGCGAATCGAAGGACGCGCCCTCGTTAGTCTGGAGCATCACCGCGCTTTGGGCGTTGTCGAGCGGCTTGCCCACGTACAGGTGCAAAAGCTCGGGCATGCCAAGCTCATCGTCTCTGAGCATCAGCACCCAGCTTACCTTGTCGTTGTGCAGATGAAACAGTCCCTTGTCACGAATAAACTCTATCACGCGCACGCCACCCTTCATATAATCTTTGCCTTATATAATATACCAAACGCGCGCAGAATGCAAATGTTTTGTCCGAAATTCGTAAGGTCTGTTCAAAATTTATTTTCCGCATTGCGCAAAACGCCGTTTTGGGTTATAATGCCCATACAGTAAAATGAACGGACAGTTTTTATATGCAGACGGATATACTGATTGTGGGCGGCGGCGCGGGCGGACTTGCCGCGGCGATAAACGCAAAGCGTGCCTCCGCACGGCTGAACGTGGTTTTAGCCGAGGCGCAACCGCGCACGGGCAAAAAGCTGCTTGCTACCGGCAACGGCAGGTGCAACATAATGAACGCCGAGGCGGCGCCCGAAAGGTACGCGGGCGACGCTCACTTCATCGCCCCCGCGCTCGATTATTACAAGGCGGAGCACGAGGCGTTCTGGCATGAGGCCGGCGTGCCGCTTATGCTCGAGGACGAGGGACGCGTGTACCCCCGCGCAAATCAGTCAAACGCGGTACTGGACGCGCTGAGGCTGCGTCTGAGGGAATTGGGTGCCCTCGAAACTACAGGCTTCGAATGTGCGCGTTTACAAAAGACCAAAGTCGGTTTTAAGGCGGTTTCAAGCGCCGGAGACGAAATCCTCTGCCGCCGCCTCATACTTGCGACCGGAGGGTGCGCGGGCAAGGGGCTTGGCGAAAACGAAAGCTTTATAAAACTGCTCTCCCCCTTCGGGCACACGTTCTCGCCCACCTACCCTGCGCTCACATATTTCAAGACCGACAGGCGCTTAATAAGCGGCTTAAAGGGCGTGCGCATGAAGGGCGAGGTATCGCTGTACAACGGCGGCGTGCACCTGCAAAGCGAGAAGGGAGAGATTCTGTTTCGGGACGAGGGCGTAAGCGGCATCGCGGTTATGCAGCTCTCGCTCAAGGCGGCGCCGCTCATCGTCAGGGACACGCACCTTAGTCTGATGCTCAGGCCGCTTGAGGACGCAAATGAGCTTGGCAGGCGCATGAGCCTGTACAAAAGCCGCCCGTTGCGCGAGCTGTTCACAGGGTGCCTGAACCGTATGCTGGCGCTCAACCTCATAAAGCTTGCCGGCATCGCGCCCGAAAAAAAGGCGTGCGAATTGTCGCAGGCCGAAGCACTGAAGCTTAACGCGCTTCTGACAAGCTGGCAGCTGCCGGTCACGGGGACGGGCGGCTACAGCGAGGCGCAGGTGATGCTTGGCGGCGCGCGCACAAACGAATTTTGCGCCGAAAGCCTGGAAAGCCGCATTGTGCCGGGCTTGTACGCGGCGGGCGAGATGCTCGATGTGACCGGTCCCTGCGGGGGCTACAATCTTGAATGGGCCTGGGCAAGCGGCATGCTTGCAGGCAGAAAGGCGGCCGAAAGCCTGTGATAAGGTTACAATCCGTAAGCCTGACGCCGGATCAGGCGCTTATGCCCCTTGAAATCGCCGCGGCGCAGGAGCTTAAGCTGAAGCCGGAGCAGATAAAAGAAGTCAGGCTCGTAAAAAAGAGCGTGGATGCACGGGACAAAAGCGACG
>JAFPYA010000160.1 GCA_017412445.1 Clostridia bacterium | reverse complement strand
TATATAAAGACCGTGTGGGGAAAGGGGTATAGAGTTGACTAAACGTCTCAGACCCAGACGGCTGAGCGCGCTGCTGGTGCTGTATACGCTCTCTGCGCTGCTTCTGGCCTTCGGGGTGTTCATTGGCGGCAGGGCGCTTGCAAACTACATAATAGACGACGTGATATACACGCGCCAAAGCGTGACCCGGCAGGCGAGGCAGCTTTACACCGAGCTTTGCGCGTTCATTCGCAGCCAAGGTATAACCAACGTCGACGACAGCTCCGAGCTCGATGCGTGGGTGAAGGAGCACGACTATCTGACCGTGTTCATCTACGACTATTACAAGCAGGGCGCGGGCGGCTCCGGCGCGGTGGGAAGCCTTCTGACCAGCAGCGAGGAGGACACGGTGATGTACTCCTCGATCAGCGACGCCGCCTCGACCTACGGCCTTCTGCAGAGCCACTATGAGGGCTACTGGTACGACGGCCCGATGGAAGTACGCGGGGCGAACGACTTTCCAAAGGTCGTGCGCGTGATGTATTTTCCAATGTACAGCGCCCGCAATTACGCCTCTGTGATTTGCGCTGTGCTGGCCTTTGCCGCCTTTGCGCTTTGTCTAACGCTGCTGGTAAGAAAAAAGACCTCATATATATCGATTCTGTCAAAGCAGCTCGATGTGATGTCTGCGGGCGAGCTCAATACGCCCATGACCGTCAGGGGCAATGACGAGCTCACTGACCTTGCAAAAAACATGGACCGCATGCGCCTGTCGTTCATCGAGCGCCTCGAAAACGAGGAGCGCATGAACAAAAACGCTTCTTCGCTTCTGACCGACATGTCTCATGACTTAAGGACGCCTCTTACCGCGCTTATGGGCTATCTCGACATACTCGACGGTGGCAAGGCGACAAACGAGGAGCAGAAGCAAAAATATATTTCCTCCGCAAAAAAGCGCGCCTATCAGATAAAAGATATGACGGACGAGCTGTTTGAGTATTTTCTGGTCTACTCCTACGACGACAAAAAGCCCGAAACCGAGGCGCTGGACGGCATTACGCTCTTTATGCAGCTGTGGGACGAATGCGCCTTGGGACTCGAAAGCAAGGGCTTTGCCTGCGAAAGCGAAATCAAAGGTGCCGAAAACCCGCGCGCTTCACAGGTGGAGGCGGACATAAAGCTTACGCGCCGCGTGTTTGACAACATCGTTTCAAACATAATCAAATACGCCGACAGCAATGAGCCCGTGAAGGTGCGCTATGAAATCGCGGGCGGCTATTGCTCCGTCAGCGTTTCAAACGCGGTCAAGGACAAGCCCGAGGTGGCCGAAAGCAGCGGCATAGGCTTAAGCTCCTGCAAAAAGCTGGCCGGACTGCAAAACGGCACCTTTGAATACGAAAGCGCGCCAAATCGTTTCACCTGCACGTTTGCCCTGCCTGTTTTAACGATAAAATAATGTAATGAACGCCGCTTTGTGGTATAATAGCATTTGGATTATCAGAGAGAATAAGGAGCTTCATCACGTGCAGGGCGAAGGCGAGAACAGAATAATCACAATACCGAACATGCTCACCATGCTCAGGCTGCTGTTGGTGCCGTTTTTTCTTATAACGTTTTACCAGTACCCCGAAAAGCGCTTTTACTCCATGGCGATTTTCGCCGCCGCCAGCCTGACGGACGGCGTGGACGGTTTTTTGGCGCGCAGGCTCAAGCAGGTGACGAATTTTGGCAAGCTCATAGATCCCCTTGCGGATAAGCTGATGATTCTGTCCATGCTGTTTTGCCTGCGCTACGTGGGTCTGCTCGCCCCCGGCAGGCGGTACTGGCTGAACACGCTGATACTCTACATGATACTCGCTAAAGAGATGTTCATGGTGCTGGGAGGCATGTTCATGCTGAAGAAGGGCACGGTCGTGCACTCAAACTACGTGGGCAAGACCGCGACCATGCTGTTTTGCGTGGCCATAATACTCGTGTTCCCGTCAAATGGCGTAATTCCGTGGCACGGCATCGAAAAGCTGCAGATAGCGGGCCAGTGGCTTATGCTGGTCGCAACGGCGGTATCGTTCGCCGCGCTGACCGTTTATATAATTCAAAGCGTTAAAATACTGAAACAGAATTGACCGCCGCGCGGTTTGTTGTTATAATAACCACATAAATCCTGTGACGAAGAGTAGTATCCGCAAGCGTTCCACAGAGAGAGCGGTTCGCCGGCTGAAAGACCGCTTGGACAAACGCGCGCGGGGAAGTCGCTTCACGAGGAGAGGGGATGAAGCAAGTCAGTTCCCTACGGGTAAGCCCGTTACAGCGCAGCAAGGTGATAATTGGTGGTGCTGTCCAATACGCGCCGCCTTTTTAATATGCACAGCTACAAAGACCTAAAAAGGAGCAGCATTATGGAGAATAAAACCGAATTTACCATGGCAAAGGTGTATTCGCCCAAGGACATGGAGGAACGCATATATAAAATGTGGGAGGAAAGCGGCGCCTTCAAGCCCAGGATGATAAAGGGCAAAAAGCCCTTCACCATCGTCATGCCGCCACCGAACATCACGGGTCAATTGCACGTGGGTCACGCCCTTGACGAAATGCCTCAGGATGTGCTCATCCGCTACCACAGAATGAAGGGCGATCCCACCCTCTGGGTGCCCGGCACCGATCACGCGGCCATAGCCACCGAGGTCAAGGTGGTCGAGGCGCTGCGCAAGGAGGGTATAAGCAAGCACGAGCTGGGGCGCGAAAAATTCCTCGAGCGCGTGTGGGACTGGAAAAAGGAGTACGGCGGACGCATAGTCAGGCAGCTTCGCAAGCTCGGCGTATCCTGCGACTGGTCGCGCGAGCGCTTCACGATGGACGCAGGTCTCAGCCGCGCCGTGCGCGAGACCTTCGTGCGCCTGTACGAGAAGAACCTGATCTATCAGGGCTGGCGCATGATAAACTGGTGCCCCTGCTGCAATACCTCCATTTCCGACGCCGAGGTCGAATATGAGGAGCAGAACGGCTCCTTCTGGCACCTGCTCTACCCCGTAAAGGAGACCGGCGAAATGCTGGAGCTGGCCACCACGCGCCCGGAGACAATGCTGGGCGACACCGCGGTAGCCATAAACGCAGAGGACGAGAGGTACAGGCACCTGCACGGCTGCCACGTGATACTGCCGCTCATAAACAAAGAAATTCCCATAGTCTGCGACGAGCACGCCGATATGACCAAGGGCACGGGCGTGGTTAAGATTACTCCCGCCCACGACCCCAACGACTACGAGGTGGGCAAGCGTCATGACCTGCCTATGGTCAGAGTGTTCACGTACGACGGACACATGACCGGCGCCGTCGAGGCCGCCGAAAACGCCCGCCTCATCGCCGAGGGCCGTGCCACCAAGGACGAGCCCACTGTGCTCGACTGCGGCAAATACGCCGGCATGACCACTCAGGAAGCCCGAAAGGCCATAGTAAAGGACCTTGAAGCGCTGGGACTGCTCAAAAAGGTCGAGCCCCTCACTCACGAGGTGGGCACCTGCTACCGCTGCCACAACAACATAGAGCCCATGGTCTCCAAGCAGTGGTTCGTAAAGATGGAGCCTCTGGCCAAGCCCGCCGCGGACGCGGCCCGCAGCGGCGAGCTCATGTTCGTGCCCGAGCGCTTTGAAAAGACCTTCCTCAATTGGATGGACAACACCCGCGACTGGTGCATAAGCCGCCAGCTTTGGTGGGGTCACAGGATTCCTGCCTTCTACTGCGATGCCTGCGGCAAGGTCAGCGTTACCCGCGAGGATATCACCGTCTGCCCGGACTGCGGCGCGCCCGTGCGTCAGGACGAGGACGTGCTGGACACCTGGTTCTCCTCCGCGCTTTGGCCGTTCTCGACGCTGGGCTGGCCGGATGAAACCGAGGATTTCAAGTACTTCTATCCCAACAGCGTTTTGTCCTGCGGCTACGACATAATATTCTTCTGGCTCGCGCGCATGGTGTTCAGCGGCATAGAGCAGACCGGCAAGTGCCCCTTCCACGTGGCGCTCATGCACGGCCTGGTAAGGGACGCTCAGGGCAGAAAGATGTCCAAGTCGCTCGGCAACGGCATCGATCCCATCGAGGTCATAGACAAGTACGGCGCGGACGCGCTGCGCTTCAGCCTCGAAATCGGCGTTGCACCCGGCGCGGACGTAAGGATGAGCGTGGACAAGATTGAGACCTACCGCAACTTCGCCAACAAGATCTGGAACGCCAGCCGCTTTGCGCTTATGAACATGCAGGGCTTTGAACCCAAGGGCGTGCCCTCTGCGGACAAGCTCGCATTAAGCGACAAGTGGATGCTCAAGCGCTTTAACGACATGGTGCGCGAGCTCACGGGCAACCTCGAGGGCTACGATCTCGGCATGGGCGCGTACAACCTGTACGACTTCGTGTGGAGCACGTTCTGCGACTGGTACATAGAGATGGCCAAGCACGAATTGAACGGCGATGACCCTGTGGCCAAAAACGCCACTCAGGAGACGCTGTGCTACGTGCTGACCGGCATACTCAAGCTGCTGCATCCCTACATGCCCTTCATCACCGAGGAGCTTTACAGCTACATGCCGGGGCACGAGGGCATGCTGATAAACGCCTCGTGGCCTGAGGCCAAGCCCGAATACGACTTTGACGAGGACGCGGCGCGCATGGAAGCCGTGATGGAGGTCATCCGCTCCGCCAGAAACTTAAGAGCCGAGATGAAGGTGAACGCCTCTAAGAAGGCCACGCTCATCCTCAAGTGCTCCGATGAAATGAAGACCACCTTCCAGAGGTCCGAGGGTTACTTTACCCGCCTCGCCTCGGCCAGCAGCGTAGAGTATCTGAGCCTCGATGCGGTGAACCCCGATAAATCGGCCTCCGCCGTGACCAACGCCGCCACGCTGTTCATACCCATGGGCGAGCTTGTGGATGTAGACAAGGAGCTTGCGCGCCTGAATAAGGAGCTCGAAAGCACGCTTGGCGAAATCAAGCGCAGCGAGGGCAAGCTCGCAAACCCGGGCTTCGTGGCCAAGGCTCCGGCTCAGCTGATAGAGCAGGAGAAGCAGAAGGTCGAAAAGAACAAGGCGCTGAGCGAAACGTTGCTTGAGCGCATAAAGGAACTCGAATCCCTGAAATAACCTGGAGGCGCAAGCCTCCGCTCACCCTCAGGAGACGTATATGCCAAATGACATTTCGCTTGCGCTGAAGGCTCAGCTTGCGTTGCAAAGCGCTGGCTTTGATTACACGCGCTCGCTGGGGCAGAATTTTATATTTGACGAAGAGCTATTAAACGAAATCGCGTGCTGCGCCGGAGTCGGTTCGGGCACAAATGTGCTTGAAATCGGCCCCGGCGCGGGCATGCTCACGGCGGTGATGGCCGAAAAAGGCGCAAACGTCGTGTCCGTGGAGCTCGACAAAAGCCTTGCGCCCGTGCTTGACAAGGTGCTCGAGGGCTTTGATAAAGTACAAATTGTCTACGCCGACGCGCTCAAGTGCGACTTGAACGCGCTCACCCAAACGGCGTTCAATGGCGAAAAATACATCATCTGCGCCAACCTTCCTTACTACATAACCGCAGACTTCATATTAAAGGCCGTGACGCTTGAGAACGAGCCTGAAAGCATAACGCTTATGCTGCAAAAGGAGGCCGCGCAGAGGGTGCTGTCGAGGGTTGGAGACGAGGGCTGGTGTACTTTAAGCGCCATAGTCTCCTATTTCCGCGAGGGCGAACTGCTTATGGACGTGCCGCGCGACAGGTTTACGCCCGCGCCGCACGTTGATTCCGCCCTTGTGCGCTTAACGCCCAGAAGCGGGCGCGAGGTGCCCTCTGAGCTTGAAAGAGACTTTGTAGCATTCATAAAGAGCGCGTTTGCCATGCGCCGAAAGACGCTTTCCAACAACATAAGCAGCGCCTACGCAATTAATAAGGCGCAGGCCGCCGATTTGCTTTCATCGCTTGGCTTCGATCCCCGCGAAAGGGGCGAAGCGCTCACCATACCCGAACTCAGCCGCGTATTTCTAAGGCTTAAGGAGATTTATGAACAATAAAACCGAGAAGAAACGACGGCGCAAGCTGATATTTTACTTCCTCAGGGGTGCAAAGGCGTTTTTTGTGATAAGCATACTCTCTTCCGCCCTGAGCGCCCTTGCGGACATGATTTCGCCCCAGATTATCCGCATGGCCATAGACAACGTGATAAAGGGCGAGCCCGGCTCGTATGCGAAGCCTGTAATGGACATAGTCAACGGCCTGGGCGGCTTCGAATACTTCAAAACGCACATCTGGATAATGACTGGCCGTGATGGCCGTGGCGCTGGTGAAGGTGATAACGCAGTACACCTTCCGCGTATACAACACGAAGGGCGGCGAAACGCTGGTCAAAAACATGCGCGACAAGCTCTTCGGCCGCATAGAGCGCCTGCCGTTCTCGTGGCACATGAAGAACAAGACCGGCGACATAATCCAAAGGTGCACCTCTGACGTGGACACGGTCAGAAACTTCATTTCCGAGCAGATGACCGGCATATTCAGGATAGTAATCATGCTGGTGCTGAGCCTCACCTTCATGATAGCCATGAACCCAGTGCTCACGCTGGTCGCGCTCGCGCCCGTGCCGTTCATAGTGCTTTACTCGCTGTTCTTCCACAAGGCCGTGAGGAGCAGGTTTCAGGTCTGCGACGAAAACGAGGGCAAGCTCTCCGCCATGGTGCAGGAGAACCTCACGGGCGTAAGAGTGGTGCGCGCCTTCGGCCGCGAAAAGAGCGAGCTTGATAAATTCAGTGCCCACAATAAATACTACACCTCGCTGTGGGTGGGCGTGAGTAAGGTGCTCGCGCGCTTCTGGAGCGTAATGGACTGCGTGACCGCCTTCCAGATAATGGGCATCGTTGTATTCGGCTGCTATATGTGCATAAAGGGCAAGATGCTGCCCGGCGAATATGTGTCCTTCATCAGCTACAATTCCATGCTCATCTGGCCGATAAGGCAATTGGGCAGGATGATAAGTGAAATGAGCAAGGCCTCCGTAAGCATCGACCGTATACAGTACATAATGGACAGCGAGGAGGAGCACGACGCGCCCGGATCTACCGAGGCCGACATGACCGGCGACATCGCCTTCAACAACGTGACCTTCGCATACGAAAACTGCCCCGAGATACTGAAGGACATCAGCTTCAAGGTGAAAAGCGGCACTACGCTTGGCATACTGGGCGGCACAGGCAGCGGCAAAAGCACGCTGATGTTCCTGCTCGACAAGCTCTACGATTTGCCCGAGGGCAACGGCTCGATAACTGTAGGCGGCAGGGATATACGCACAATAAAGACGAGGTACCTGCGCGAAAACATTGGCATGGTGCTGCAGGAGCCTTACCTGTTCAGCCGCACTATATCCGAAAACATAGGCATTACCCGTCCGGACATGACCCTCAGCGAAATACGCGAGGCGGCAAGGGACGCCTGCCTCGACGACACCGTCACCTCCTTTTCCCAGGGCTATGACACCAAGGTGGGCGAGAGGGGCGTCACGCTTTCGGGTGGCCAGAAGCAGCGCACGGCCATCGCGCGCATGCTCACCCAGAATACGCCTATTATGATACTTGACGACTCGCTCTCCGCTGTGGACACGCAGACCGACGCCAAAATCCGCAAGGCGCTCGAAAAGCGCTTCGGCAAGGTCACCGTGATCATAATCTCGCACCGCATAACCACGCTTCAGCGCTGCGACAACATAGTGGTGCTGGACAAGGGAAGCGTGGCCGAGATGGGCTCGCACGACGAGCTCAAGGACGCGGGCGGCATTTACAGCCTGATTTATCAAAGCCAGAGCGGCCTTGGAGAGGAGGCGGTATGATGGCGGACAAGCAGACGACACAAACGAAGCTCAGGTTTTTCGGTATAGGCAAAATAGTGCCCTTCATGAAGCCGTTTAAAAACGTAATCGTCATAATGGCGATACTGGGCATACTGACCAGCGTGGTGGACGTGGCGATAACCCTCTTCCAGCGCTACGCCCTTAACAACTTTGTAGAGAACCGCACCTTCGCGGGCAGGCTGCCCGCATACATCTGCGTTTACGCGGGCGCGATAATCATACAGACTGTGGCCACCTACATCAGCTGCTCGCGCGCTATGTCCATAGAGGTCAGCGTAAACCGCGATTTGAGGCAGGCTGCCTTTACCCACCTGCAGACGCTCTCCTTCAGCTACTTTAACCAAAACAGCGTGGGCTACATACACGCCCGCGTGCTCAGCGACACCTCGCGCATAGGCTCGCTGGCCTCGTGGACGCTTATGGACGGCGTGTGGCACACCTCGTACCTCGTGTTCGCCGCCGTGGTCATGCTGGTCATCAACTGGAAGCTGGCGCTGATGGTGATGGCGATAGTGCCGCTGGTGGTGCTATTGTTCAGCGTGTTCCAGAAAAAGCTGATACGCGCCAACCGCGAGATAAGGGAGATAAACTCAAACATCACCTCCAACTTCAACGAGGGCATAACGGGCGCCAAGACCGTAAAGACGCTGGCCATCGAGGACGGCATGGAAAAGCGCTTCGTGGACGAGACCGGCAAGATGCGCAGGCGCTCGGTGGAGGCCAGCCGCATCAGAGGCTTGTTCGCCGCCACCATGAACCTCGCTTCCTCTGCGGCGCCCGCCATAGTGCTCTGGAAAAACGACCTTATCGCCGCCGAAGAGGTGGGCACGTTCTCGCTGTTCATGTCCTACGCGCAGGGCATGATGGAGCCCATCCGCTGGCTCATAGACGCTATAAGCGACCTTATAACCACTCAGGTGAACATAGAGCGCTTCACAAACCTGCTGGCGGTAAAATCCGACGTGGTGGACACGCCCGAGGTCATAGAGAAGTACGGCGACAGCTTCCACGCAAAGAAGGAAAACTGGGAACCCCTGAAGGGAGACATAGAGTTCAGGGACGTCACCTTCCAATACCCCGACGGGCAGGAGGAGGTGCTCTCGCACTTCTCAATGAACATTCCCTACGGCACCAACATAGCGATAGTGGGCGAGACCGGCGCGGGCAAGAGCACGCTTGTGAACCTCGTGTGCCGCTTCTACGAGCCCACGCAGGGGCAGGTGCTCATTGACGGCAGGGACGCGCGCGAGCGCAGTCAGCTCTGGCTGCATTCGCACATAGGCTACGTGCTTCAAAACCCGCACCTGTTCAGCGGCACGGTCAGGGACAACCTGCTCTACGGCAACCCGGACGCTACTGAAGAGCAGATCGACAGGGCCGTAAAGCTGGTCAGTGCGGACGAGGTGATAGCCCGTCTCGAAAAGGGTCTCGACACCGACGTGGGCGAGGGCGGCGACCTGCTCTCAACCGGCGAAAAGCAGCTGATCTCCTTTGCCAGAGCCATACTCGCCGACCCGCGCATACTGATACTCGACGAGGCTACCGCGTCCGTAGACACCATACCCGAGCAGAAGATACAGGCCGCAATAGACGAGGTGATAAAGGGGCGCACGTCCATAGTGATAGCGCACCGCCTGTCTACCGTAAGGAACGCGGACTGCATACTGGCAGTTCGGGACGGCAAGATAGTGGAGCAGGGCACCCACAAGCAGCTGATAGCCCAAAAAGGTTACTACTACGATATGTAT
>JAFPYA010000159.1 GCA_017412445.1 Clostridia bacterium | reverse complement strand
GTTGTCCGTGCGGTACGTACCGTCGGCATTCTTGGAGGCAGGGTCGTCTGTCCACAGACGGCTGAAGGTAAGCGTCGAAGCGCCGGCGAAAGGCAATTCGTCGTTTATGTACAATTCCCTTTCTATGTCGATGCCTCGGCTTGCTGTGGTTTTATATGTGATGTAGACATTATAAAAACCGGTTTCAGGAACGTTCACCTGCCAGGAGGTCAATGCTCCGTCAGGCTGATAGACGGCTGCAATTCCGTCCTCAGTCACGCTTTCACCGTCGCCCTCAAAGGTCGTAACGTCAACGACTATCTCTTCTCCAGAATAATCAAAAGCAGTATAGGGTATATCCTCGCTCTTGATTTCCGTTACGATGTCGTTAATTATTAAATTACCGCCGTCAGCATGTGACAAAAGCACGACGTCCGTGATGCCGCTTTCAAGACTGAACAGGTCAAGCTGAGCGATCGACTCGGGCTCGTATAAGTAAAGGCTCATGCTGCCGTTTTCGTTTAATTCTCCTTCAAGCGGGAAAACCTGCTCGTTGTTGCCGTCAAAGGCAGGTTCACCGTTTATGTAGAGATAGCGCACGGCATCGTTGCTTGCGCCATCGGGCAGCGTGTAATCTATTCTTATTGAATAGTCGCCCGCATCCTTGAGCACCAGCTCCCATTTGACTGCGCCGCCCGCCTTCGTCAGCAGGGTGCGGCTGCCGCCCTCGCGGATTACCTCGGACTGCACGTCCGAATCGGTAGCCTCGACGAATTCGCTTGTCGTTTCACCGGTTTGCTCGTCGGTAACAGAATCGAGCCGGACGTCCATGTAGTAGGCAACCTCGACAGGCTTCTCGACAGAATCGTCTGTTCCGAGCTGCCTGAACGAATAGCTGTTACGGCTCTGCAGATAATTGCCATACGTGTTTTCGCGGCTGATGCCCGATATGTCGGTTTCAAGATCCTTTCCGGCATATTTGTCATTGAAGGTCTCCGTACTGCCGTTTGACAATATCAGTACGAGCGCCACAATCACGGCAACAACCGCCACTATGACGATTATCTTGCGGGAAAGCTTTTTATTGTTGTGCTTTTCAACCGGTTTTTGCTTGTCCATTGAATCTCTCCCCGCCTTAACTTAGGTTACAACAAACAGGTATGCATTAGTTTAATCCACACTACATACCGATTTTCAAATTCTATTATAAAACTTTTGTCATATTTGTCAACTATTTATGAAAAACTCCACAAATTATTTTGCTATTTTAGCATTTTCACAAGGTTTGAAAAATATTCTTAACAACTGAATCTTTTGCTTTCTCAAGCATAATATAATGCTACCTCTAATAGTCAAAAGCATAACAAATACAAAAGTTAACACTCAAAGCTTTTCACTTAAAAAGAAAATTGGTATAATATTATTGAGACTATTATCTTCGGAGCAAATGATGAGCGAATACTTTGAAGTAGTGGTGGTGGGCGCGGGTCACGCAGGCTGCGAGGCAGCGCTTGCCACTGCGCGAATGGGGCTTTCCACTCTGCTTATAACCCTGAATCTCGATTCAGTGGCCATGATGCCATGCAATCCGGCGATTGGCGGCACTGGAAAAGGCCATCTCGTAAGGGAGCTTGACGCCCTCGGATGAGAGATGGGAAGGGCAATCGACGACACCTTCATACAAAGCCGCATGCTGAATACGGGCAAAGGCCCCGCAGTATATTCGTTAAGAGCGCAGGCGGACAAGCTGAGATACAAACAGCGCATGCGCGATGCGGTTCAGAAGCAGCAAAACCTTACACTCAGGCAGGGTGAGGTCAAACGGCTGATAATTGAGAACGGAGCGGTCAAAGGCGTTGAAACCATGACCGGCAGCACTGTTTATTGCAAAGCGGCCGTGCTGTGCACAGGTGTGTATCTCAAAAGCCGCATAATCATCGGGCAGCATTCCTGGGAGGGCGGCCCGCAGGGTCTGGTCGCCGCTACCGGGCTTACTCAATCCCTCATAGACAACGGCTTCAGCGTGCGCAGATTCAAAACCGGCACCCCCGCGCGTGTAGACGTGCGCACGATCGATTTTAGCAAGATGGTACCTCAGTACGGAGACGAACCAATAACTCCATTCTCGTTTCTTACAGACCCGAGCGTTTTAAAGAATCAGACGCTTTGCTATCTTACATATACCACCCCGAAAACCCACGAAATCATAAAAGAGAATCTTCACCTGTCGCCAATGTACTCGGGTAATATAAAAGGCACAGGCGCAAGGTACTGCCCGTCCATCGAAGATAAGGTGGTTCGCTTTGCGGATAAGGACAGACATCCGATTTTTCTGGAGCCAGAAGGCCTCGATACCGTCGAGTGGTATGTTCAAGGCATGTCATCATCTATGCCCGAGGAGGTTCAAAGGGAAATGTACCATTCGGTGCCGGGTCTTGAAAAAGCGGAGCTTATGCGCCTGGCATACGCAATCGAGTACGACTGCATAGACCCGTTGCAACTCGATCACTGTTTTCAGGCACGCCACATAAGCGGGCTTTACTGCGCCGGACAGCTAAACGGTACCTCGGGCTACGAGGAGGCCGCCGCACAGGGGCTTTATGCGGGCATGAACGCGGCGCTTAAGATTAAGGGAGAAGATGAGCTGGTGCTAAACCGTACAAACAGCTACATAGGTGTGATGGTGGACGACCTGACCACGAAGGGCACGGATGAACCTTACCGTATGATGACTTCGCGCGCTGAATACCGCCTTCTGCTCAGACAGGACAACGCCGATGTACGACTGACCCGCATGGGCTATGAGGCGGGGCTCGCGGGAGAAGAGCGCCTGCGCAAGCTCGAAAGCAAGCTTGAGGAGCTTGAAAAGAGCAAAAAGTATCTCATGAGTCACTGGTGCGCGCCGAGTCCCCAAATAAACGAGATGCTCTCATCAAAGGGCGTACCTGAGCTGACTGTGTCGGTTAAGCTCAGCGACCTTCTCAAGCGTCCCAACGTCAATTACGACGACCTAAACGTGTGCAGCGAAGACCTGCCGCAGATATCCTCCTCCGCAAAGGAGCTCACACAAACTGAGATTAAATATGAAGGCTATCTTCAGCGCCAACAGGCCGATATAAACCGCTTCAGAAAAGAAGAGGAGATGTTGCTGCCCTCCGACATCGATTACATGAATATCGATGGGCTCAGAATCGAGGCGCGTCAGAAACTCAACAGGGTCAAGCCCCACTCTTTAGGGCAGGCCTCACGCATACCTGGCGTATCACCGGGCGACATAAATGTGCTTATGATAGTGATGGAAAAAATCAAGCGCAGTGGTAATACAAATGGAAAAACATCTGATTGAACGTTCAAATCTCATGCAGATAAGCATGAGCGTCGATGAGGCTAAGGACTTTGTACTCTACCACCAGATGCTTATCGCGGCAAATAAAGACATGAATCTTACACGCATAGGCGACGACATAAGCGAGGCCTGCGACAGAAACTACCTCGACAGCCTGACTGCGCTTAAATACTTAAAGGATGAGGGCACGCTGCTCGACGTTGGCAGCGGCGCGGGATTTCCGGGACTGCCCATCGCCATAATGCTGAGAAACTGTCGTGTAACGCTAATGGATTCGCTGTCAAAGCGCGTAGATTTTTTGAATTCTGTAATAAGATCACTCGGCCTCAACGCCTCTTCGGTACACTTGAGGTGCGAGGAAGCCGCAAAAAACGAGGCCTACAGGGAACAATTCGACTTTGTCACGGCAAGGGCGGTAGCCTCGATGACTGTGCTGAGCGAGTGGCTGCTGCCGTTTGTGAAAATCGGCGGGCGTATGATCGCCTTAAAGGGGCCTGGCGCTGAGGAGGAATGCGAAGAAGCAGCCTTTGCCATTAAGACGCTTGGCGGCAGACTGAAGACGATAGATGATGCCCTTATTCCCGGGCGCGACTGGGCGCACAAGATTGTTGTCATAGAAAAAGCCGAGCCGACCCCGCAAAGGTTTCCGAGAAAGGCAGGCATAGCCGAAAAACGACCGTTGAAAGCTTAACGCAAGGAGGAACGAGTATGAAATATGTAGCCGCGCTCGATCAGGGTACGACCAGCTCCCGCTGTATAATCTTCGATGAGATGGGGCAGATAATCGCAGTACATCAAAATGAATTTCGGCAAATATATCCTCAACCGGGCTGGGTGGAGCACGACCCGGAGGACATTTGGTCAAGCCAGCTCGATTCTCTGAAAATGGCAGTGGAAAAGGCAAACATTGACGTAAAGGACATAGACGCTATAGGCATTACAAACCAGAGGGAAACCACTCTGGTCTGGGACAGAGAAAGCGGTAAATGCAGAGCCAACGCCATAGTATGGCAGTGCCGCAGAACCGCGCCCATAATCGAACAGCTCAAGACCGACGGCTACACCGAAGAAATCGCGCGGCGCACAGGGCTTGTGCCGGACGCCTACTTTTCAGGCAGTAAGCTTAAGTGGCTGCTGGACAACGACCCCGCGCTGAGAGCCGACGCTCAAAATGGAAAAGTCTGCTTCGGCACCGTGGATTCGTATCTTGCATACCGTTTTACGGGTGGCGCCTGCCACGTTACAGACGCCACAAACGCCTCGCGCACGATGCTGTTCAACCTAAAGACGCAGACCTGGGACGCCGAGCTTATGCGAATACTCGACATACCCTCCGCCGTGTTGCCTGAGGTCAAGGATACCTCCTGCGTTATAGGCCTGCTTGACAAAAGCATACTCGGACGCGAAATCCCGATTGCTTCGCTTGTAGGCGATCAGCACGCGGCGCTGTTCGGTCAGGCTTGCTTTGAAAGCGGCATGGCAAAAAACACATATGGCACTGGCTGCTTCCTGCTTATGAATACGGGCAGTGAAATAGTTCGCAGCTCAAACGGCCTTGTAAGTACTATGGCGTGGCGCCTTGACGGCAAGCCGACATATGCGCTCGAGGGCAGTGTATTTGTGGCGGGAGCTGCAGTACAGTGGCTGAGGGACGAGCTTAAGCTCATCCAATCCGCATCTGAAAGTCAGTATCTGGCTGAAAGCATACCGAATAATGGCGGGGTTTACCTTGTGCCGGCCTTTACGGGACTCGGGGCACCTTACTGGGATATGTACGCAAGGGGCGTGCTGGTGGGGCTTACCCGTGGCAGCGGCAGGGCGCACATCGCAAGAGCCGTGCTTGAATCCATAGCGTTCCAATCCCTCGATGTGCTTGAAGCGATGCAACACGATTACGGTACGCCGATAAAGGCCTTGAGAGTAGATGGCGGCGCGACGGCGAACGACTTTCTTATGCAATTCCAGGCGAACATACTCGGCGCGGAAGTCATAAAGCCCAAGATCACTGAAACCACCGCACTTGGATCAGCGATGCTTGCGGGAAGGGCAGTCGGACTCTGGAACGACACCGAACTTAAAGCTATCTGGAAGAGCGAGCGCGCATATTCACCGGCCTTCACGCCTTATGAGGCTGCAAAGCATATAAACGACTGGCACAGAGCCGTGGAGCGTGCAAAGAACTGGGTGGACGATTGAAATATATAACAAAAATGGGCGCAGGTCCGTTCTGCGGCCTGCGTCCATTTTTTATCGGAAAAAACATACTACTTATTATAGAGCTCCTTCACCGTTGAATATGCGAGCTTCGGACGTCTGTACTCGTCAACAACGCCTTTGTTGTTCATGGTGCGCGGACGGCGCATGGCCCATTTCTCATCTACCCTTACGTCTGCAAACTGCCAGATATAAAGGCCGCTTGTGCGCGCAGAAGCGAGCACGGCAGAGATTTGCTTTTCAAGAATGTCAGCCTGTCTTTCTTCGGACCATTTTGCCCTGCGGAAAGGGTCGTGATAACCGGGTATGGCTCCGGCGCCTATCTCACTTATAAGCACAGGCTTGTCCTTCGCGCCGTTTTCATCCATCCATTTGAGCAGCTTATCGAGATATTCGCTCACAGGCACGTCCTCATACCATGCAGGGTAAATGTTGAACGACACCACATCGACCAGATCGAGGCATACGTCCTTAAAGTGCCTGCAAGAAGCGAATGTCACAGGGCGCGTGGGATCGAGGTGCTTCAATTGTTCAAAGTTTTTTCGGTAAAGCTCGTGGCCGAACTCGGTTTCGCTTTCGCACTCGTTGAGTATGCCCCAGATGTATATGCAGGGATGGTTTACGTGCTGGGTAATCATCTCTGTATTGCAGTCGCTGATTTGCTTTGTGAAAAGCTCACTTCTGAGTATATCGCCTGGAAGCGCGCGGGCGTGATGCTCTTCCCATACAAGAATTCCGAGCTCATCGCAAAGATCGAGAAACAGGGGATCGTTGGGATAGTGACAGGTGCGCACTGAGTTTGCGCCCATGTCGAGCAAAAGCTGAAGGTCACACATCATTGTGCCCGCATCCATGCTCATCCCGAGCTGTCCGTGATCCTCGTGGCGATTGAAGCCCTTGATCGTTACGCGTTTGTGGTTCAGCAGCATTTTTTCGCCCGCGATTTCAAAGGTTCTGAAACCCACACGATCGATCAAATCGTCGATTGACCTGTCTCCGGCATATAGCACACCGCACAAATCGTAAAGGCGGGCATCGCGCACTTCCCATCTCTCGGCCATTATCGACGGTAGCACAACTTCTATTTCCCTGCACTCGCCGCCTGAAAGCTGATTCAAGGAAACCTTTGTGCTCTTGTCTGCAATAGAAAGTACATATTGAACATCGCTTACATTTTTAAGCGCACAGACGGTCGCTCTTACGTGGGCGTCGAACGTGCCATCCAGGTTTTCGGTAGCATAGAAGGACTGTCTTGCGATATATGCATCTTCAAGATAATGAAGCTCCACAGAGCGGTTGATGCCGCCGTAGGTGAAGTAGTCATTAGGAATATGTAGCGTGGAGTTCTCGCCAAATGAATTGTCCACCTCAACTGCAAGTCTGTGCTCGCCGCTTGAAACGCCTTTTATAATTACCTCAAATCCGGTAAAGGCGTTATAATGACTTCCGACCTCGTCGCCGTTCCAAAACACCCTTGCTGTATGGCTTACGCCGCCGAATCTGAGCATGATATCACAGCCTTTAGAGACGCTGACAGCTTTGGAATAAACGGCGACTCCCTCAAACGCAGCCAATTCGGGGATGGCTTCCCATACGCCGGGGACGATGGCGTAGTAGCGCTGGCCGGTCTTCGGCACGTCGAGCGTCCAGATGCCGTCAAGCGAAACAACGTTTCTAGCAAAGTGTTCCTTGAATAATCTGTACATATTTTCACCTCCGATTGAAAATATTCTACATTAAAAAAGTGCCTGATGTCAAGAGCGTATATTTGCTCTTTTAGTCGAATAAAAAGACGCTGCCTGAATCGACAGCGCAGCTTATATTTCTCAGTTTTTAAGACCAAAGGCATTTAAGGCGTTTTTGTACGTTATCTCGCTGACCTCCTCCGCATCCATACCGCGAATTTCGGCAAGCTTTTCACACACGTATTTTACGTACGCAGGCTCGTTCCGTCTGCCGCGCAGAGGCACGGGAGCCATATAGGGACTATCTGTCTCTATAAGCAGGCGATCCATGGGAAGATTCTCGGCGCACCGCGTGAGAATAGGGGCGTTTTTAAATGTCAGCGAGCCCGAAAAGGAGATATACAGTCCCATTTTGACGTATTCGATCGCGCTTTCAAGGCTTCCGCCGTAGCAGTGCATTATGCCTCTTATTCTGATTCCGTGGCTTATGCTGTTTTTTAATATGTCATAAGCGTCACCGTGCGCTTCGCGTATATGCAATATGACCGGCTTGTCAAGCTCGTGCGCAAGCTCAAGCTGTGAAGCAAATACCTTTCTTTGAGTCTCCCTGTCAGAAAAGTCGTAATGGTAATCAAGGCCTATTTCGCCAAGCGCCACTATTTTGTCTTTTGGCATCACTTGAGCTATGCGCCTTTTTACATCTTCGCACCAATCCTTTGCGTCGTGGGGGTGAAGCCCGTATGCGCCGTAAAGAAAGCCGTTCTGCGAAATCAAATTGAGCACATCGTCTGCGCTCTTTGTAGCGTCGCCGACGACTACGGCCTTCTCTATGCCGCCCTGGTGCATCCTCTCGATTACTAACGCGCGATCCTCGTCAAATTTCTCGTCGTTGATGTGGCAGTGAGTGTCAAACAGTCTCATGCTCTTCCTCTTAATCAGTGCGCATATTTCACCCAGTAAATGTCACGCGCTTTAGTGCCGCGCGCGGCTGATGAGCTTTCGAGGTTAGCAGGCCGCTCGTAGTAGTAGCAGAAGTAGTAGCCTGCATCATAGGCGCCCTGAGCGGTGTTTTCGATGTTCATAAGCGCCTTGTGATACACGGTATAGCGCTGGGAAAGATCGTACCAGAGGAACTTGCACTGACCCTCGAGCGAATAGGGGTTATAGCCGTTCTGCTCGCACCAGTTTGTAAGTATCGCAAAGCGAGAAGTACTCCACTGGCATATACCCTGGTAGTTTTTGCCCTTACCGGATTCAGGGTTGAAATTCGACTCCTGTTTCATGTTGGCAAGCAGACCACAGGCCACGGCTTCGTTATATGTTGTACGGCTCGTGAAGAATTCGTACACTTTTTCCTCATTGGTTGTGGATGTGTTCAGGAATATTTCGTCCGTGGAGGAATAAACCGGAGTGGGTGTAGGCGAAGGAGTCGGCGTGGGTGTCGGAGCAGGAGTGGGAGTAGGGGTTACGTCTGCGGCTACGGGTGTGAGCCCGGTCTTTTTGGTATAGCCATATTTGCCGTTCAGGCTTATGTAAGCCCAGTTGTCATTGTAGGCCAATATATACACGCTCGTTCCCTTGGCCACGTAGCCCAGATATTTTCCGCTTAAGGATGGCGTTTCATATACTTTGATTTTGGCATTAGCCTTTGCCTCTATGGCGGTATCGAGAGTATAGCTGCTCGGAATTGTTGAAGTCGGGGCAGGTGTAACAAGTAGGACGTCCGAAGATGCAATCCTCTTCAGATACGCCCAGCGGCAATAGCCGTAGCGTCCGTTCAGCTCTATATATGCCCAGCTTGAGTTGAAGGCGTAGACGTTGACTACGGTGTTGCGTTTTATCGTGCCAAGCTTTGAGGAGGAGGCGCTTGCTTTTGAGTATACGCTGAGAGAGGATACGTTTACTGTAGCCTGAAAATCACATTCCGTTACAGTGCCGCTCAAGCTGTAATCATACCGCCCCATCTCTGGCAATGGCGTAGCGCCAGAGTCAATGCTGTCCGATAAGAAAGCCTTTTGAATATACGCAAGCAAGCCGTCCTTTTCTATCATCGCCCAGGAGCCGTTGTACATGAGTACGGTTATAGCGGTGTTTTTCGAGACTTTTGTGCTTTGCGAAGAGGTATACGGCCGCATATAAACCTTAGTATCGCGATTGATATAGGCTTTTTCGTTTATCGGGGTTACGCCCGCAAGATACTTGACATAAATGTAACCCGTCTTGCTGCCATACTGTACCTGCGCCTTCACTCCGTCGTTTGCAAGCACAGTAACCAACTCATATTTTTGAAGGTACATTGAGCGTGTCTTCATTGTGGAATTTGAATAAAGGGCCGCTCTGTTGGTTTTGACAAAGGCATAAAGCCCCTGATTGTCCGCAAGCGCAACAGATATACTGCCCAGCAAAAACGCAAGGCACATTAATAAACTAAGCAAACGCAAAGAGAGTTTCATATACATTCCTCCCCATACTCTTTGTTACAAAAGTATATCATATGTATTGCAAATTGTCAACACATATTAATGATTTATACTTGTTAAGCTGAAAAGTTGAAACCGACAAGAATTTAATGTACAATATAAAAAGAAACAGATTGGGGGAAGCAGCTATGAAGCCTCAGATTGCGGTATGCGACATGATAAAGAACATGAGCTTTGAAGGCTTTTTGCTCGTTAAAACATCACAGCAAAAAAACTCTATGAACGGCTCAAAGTATCTGGACATGACGCTCGTCGATACGACGGGTGAAATCAACGCCAAAAAATGGGACAGTCAGGACCTGCCGCCTGAGGTGGGCAGCGTTATAAAGCTGCGCGGTATGGTGCAGGAGTACAATAACCGCCTCCAGCTCAGGGTCGACAAGATGCGCCTGAGCGTTGATTCCGACGAGGTCGATATGAACAGTCTTATACCCATCGCGCCAAGGCAGCCGGAAGACATGCTCGACGACATAATAAACCGCGCCGACGCCATGGAAAACAGACAATTAAAGGATCTGATCCTTAAAATGATAGACGACGCAGGCGAAAAGCTCAACTTTATGCCCGGCGCAAAAAACCTTCATCACGCTCAGCGTAGCGGCCTGCTCAACCACACCACCAAGATGCTTGAAGGGGCGGGCTACATTTGCAAGCTATATCCTTTTCTCGATTCCGATCTTTTGGCCGCAGGCGTCATAGTGCACGACCTTTGTAAAATAGAAGAAATGAAATGCGACGAGCTCGGACTGGTGACCGACTACACGGTAGAGGGCAACCTACTGGGTCACATAGTCATGGGCGTAAGCAAGCTGGACAAGTTCGGCAAGGAGCTCGGCATGGATCACGAGCTGCTGATAATGCTCGAGCATATGGTGCTTTCACATCACGACCTGCCTGAATACGGCTCACCCAAGCCGCCCATGTTTCCCGAGGCGGAGGCGCTGCATATACTCGACCTGCTCGACGCGCGCATGT
>JAFPYA010000158.1 GCA_017412445.1 Clostridia bacterium | reverse complement strand
CAGACAGGTACTCAGGCAGCTGAGCGAAAACTATAAAATCGCCGCAGACGAGCAAATCGCCATATGTCAGGACACAGGCATGTGCGTAGTGTTTGCCGAGGTAGGTCAGGATGCCCACATTGTCGGCGATTCATTTGAACACGCGATAAATCGAGCCGTTGCCGATGCTTACGCCAATCTAAGGAAGAGCGTCGTAAACGACCCGCTCTATGACCGCATAAATACCAAAGACAATACGCCCGCAATTATCCATACGCGCATAGTGCCCGGCAGTAGAATAAAGTTCACGGTAATCTGCAAGGGCTTCGGCAGCGAAAACATGAGCCGAATCAAGATGCTCACTCCCTCAGCCGGCGAAAACGGCGTAATCGATTTTGTCGTCGAAACCGTGCGACTTGCGGGTGCCAATCCTTGCCCGCCGATTATTCTCGGTGTGTGCGTGGGCGGAGACTTTGAGCAGGCCGCTGCATACGCAAAGCTGATGACCGCAGAAAGCATGAGTTACCGTCATAGCGATTCGAGATATCAAAGGCTCGAAGAAAAGATAAGCGAACGCATAAACGCGCTGGGCATAGGTCCCGCGGGCTTTGGCGGCAATACCACGCTGCTAAAGCTAAATATCTGCTCTCTCCCCACCCATATCGCCGGCATGCCCTGCGCGGTAAATGTGTGCTGCCACGCCTCACGACATGGTCCGGTTGAGATTTAGATTTACTGATAACGTCATCGCCCTGCCAAATTTAACTGTGGCAGGGCGTAATTCTTCTTGCCAAACTTGCTTAAATGTAGTATAATAACAGAGCTCAGGGGGGCTGTGGCGGAATCGGCAGACGCAACAGACTTAAAATCTGTCGAACGTAAGTTCATACGGGTTCAAGTCCCGTCAGCCCCAGATAAGAAAGACTATTCAAAGCTTTGAATAGTCTTTCTTGTTTTTTATAACAGTTTAGATCCGGCGATCAATATCAAAGAGTCTATTTCTGCTCAGTTACAGTAAATTCGACACTTTCGTATCTTGTCTTATCCCACGCGTTGAATGCTCTTATAGTGTAACTGTCGCTCAGGGAGTCAAGGCCGATGCTACCGCTTTGCTTTAAGCACACGCTGTTATCATCAGGGTTCACCGTTTGTTCTACACTGCCTGCACCGATTAAGCCTTCAGATATGCGCTGCATGAAGTACTCCTCCTCCCTGCTTGCAGGATCAATAAACTCAAACCACAGGCCATCTTCAAGCTGCTCATACTTTTCTGCGTCTGTAACCGTATAATAAAGTGCATATCTGATTTCGAGCGGCGTAATGGTGAGCTCAGCCCTGTCTATTCTGACGCCAACGCTCTGGAATTCCATAGGGGCATCGGATACATAGTGCTTCACTTCGACAGAATTCACTTGCAGCTCAAATTTTTCTGACTCTCTCATCGAATAATCATATTCAATGTATTTGCTGTTATTGGTAAGGCTTGAATCGGCTTTAGATGGGATGTAAGTCAGAGTCAAATGTACATCACGGCTGCTCTTCTCTTCACTAAAGCAACACTCAAGGTAAAGAATAATCGATCCATCGCGGTTGAGCATGCAGTCGTGAGTTTCGTTCCAAATCTGTTCAGTAGTGTCGTCAGTTACGTACAACGAGACGTGCGCCATCTTTCCATCAAACGCTTCGGCGGCGTATTCGCCAAACGTTTTGCCTCCTGCGTCAAATGTGGCTATAACGTCTGTAATCCTGTCGTATGGCATTATATCGGTGCTCGTAAGCAGGCTTCCGTCTTTAGCAGTGACGCTTGCCGCGACGCGCAGCAGATTGCCGTCATAATAAGTCTCGTTGATTGTACATATCAGGCTGTTCGTTTCTATTCTCTTTTCATCTCTGCTTATGCTTTCGCTTGCGTTTTCCGGCACATATACTCCGTAACCTCTTCCGGCAAAGTCGATTATACCGCTGATATAGAGCGATGAAGCCAGCGCAGTCGAAAACATGACCACGATTAAAGTAACAACAAGTATTCCCGAAATTGATATTCTTTTCTTCATAACGTCTTCTCCTTTCGATTTTGCAAGCACGCGCTCGGCAAGCCAAGGATCCGGACGCAGACCCGAAAGAGCGCGATTCAATGCCTGTTTGTTTTTATTCATTTTGTTCACCTCTTTCATATTGTGCGCCAAGTGCTTTCTTTAATCTTGCTTTTGCGCGCTTCAGTCTGTTGCTCACCGCGCTTTGGGATATCCCCAGCACAGCGGCTGTTTCTATAGCGGACAACTCCCGAAAGTAATACAGCAGTATAACTTCCTTCAAACGCTTTGGCAGACGCATAATTTCCAGTGCGAGCGCATTATCGTAATCTGTAGCAGGTTCACTCGCCTCCGGAAGTGTCTCCAATGACACGGAGCTGTCCACATGCTTAAACCAGCTGCTTCTTCGCATATCGCGGCAGCAATTGATGGCTATACTGCTTAACCATGTTTTTTCGCTCGCTTTGCCCTTGTAAAGCTCAAGGCTCTTGTAGGCTTTAAGGAACGTCTCCTGGACCGCGTCCTCGGCAAGTGCTACGTCATGCAGATACGCAAAGCAGAGCTTAAGCAATGAAGTCTGGTTATCGTTGACAAGTCTTATAAGTGCTTCTTCCTTTGTTCGGTCAGGGCCCATGACCGTTGCCATCCAACCATCACCTCCTCACCCAATTAGACGAAACAAAGTGCGATTATATCACATTTTAGAAAAAAATGAACGCGCTCGTTTGAACGCGCTCATTTGCATATGCCAATTAATTATAATGCGTCAGTTTTACTTTTTGTTTGCAAGCTTATTTGTCACTTGCTCGTATTTCGCCAGCAGCTCATCAAATGTGTCAAGCGCGCTACGTACAGGTGCGGGAGTTGACAGATCGACACCGGCTAATCTGAGCGCGTCAAGTGGATACAGACTGCAGCCGGCCTTGAGGAAGCTCTTGTATTCCTCTACCGCCTTTTCGCCTTCTTTGCGAATACGCGCGGCTATCGCCATGGCAGAAGAAAAGCCTGTGGCATATTTGTAGACATAGAAGCTCCTGTAAAAATGCGGTATGCGCATCCACTCGTATGAGATGAGCTCGTCAAAGGCAAGATTCGCATAGTACTTCTTGTTGAGCGAACCATACATGGCATTCAGCGTTTCACACGTGAGCGGCTCTCCCCTTTCGGCCATTTCGTGGGCGTTCTTCTCAAACTCTGCAAACATCGTCTGGCGGAACACCGTGCCCCTGAAGGAATCGAGCAGGTTGTAGAGCAGATATGCCTGCGCTTCATCCTCGGGATGCCTGTCGAGCAGCTCCATGAGAACAAGGCACTCGTTGACCGTGGAGGCAACCTCGGCAACGAAGAGTGAATACTGACTCTTTGTGTAAGGCTGGTTTGTGTCGGAGTACCAGGTGTGCAGGCTGTGGCCCATCTCATGCGCCACGGTTTGCAGATGATCAAGATCCTCCTTGTAATTGCATAGCACGTAAGGATGAGAGTCATACGTGCCCCAGCTATAGGCACCGCTGGACTTGCCTTCGTTTTCGTAAGGATCGATCCATCGCTCGTTTACGGCTCTGCGAAGTATCTCAGCGTAGTCCTCGCCCAGAGGCTTAAGGCAGTCGATTACGAGCTCGTAGGCTTCCTTAAAAGGCAAGCTGATGTCAAAGCCGAGCTTAGGCGGCTGATAGAGATCATAGAAATGCATTTCATCAAGCCCGTTCAGGCGAGCGTTTATGCCAACGAATTTTTGAAGCGAACCGAGATGCTCGTTGACAGCGGTAATCAGGCTTTCGTACACGCTTACGGGTATGTTGTCCCTGAACAGCGAGGCGCTTAGCGCGCTGTCGTGCCTGCGGGCTTTAGCGTAAAACATGTCCGCCTTTACATTGCCCGCGTACATTGCAGGGATAGCTGCGGAGAATGATTTATAGGTGCTGTAGAGCGCATCAAATGCGGCTTTTCGCACGCCGCGCTTTTCACTCATCATAAACGGTATGTAGTTTGAATGAGTCAGGCGCTGCTTTTCACCGTTTTCATCCTCTATCTCAGGAAAACGCATGTCTGCGTCGGTCAGCATGTCATAGATTGTGCCGGAAGCCGAGCCCATGTCGTTGCTCATGGCAAGAAGCATTTCCTCGCTTGCGCTGAGCATGTGGGAGCGGTTGCGAAGCAAATCATCGAGCATCATATCGTAATCTGAAAAGGCGGCGTCCTGCGAAAGCTGCTTTAGGTACTCTTCGTCGAGCATAAGCAGCTCGGGCGAAATAAAAGCGGTTTTACTGCCGAGCTCCGCCATCGCCTGCCCCATGCGCGCCACCATGCCCTGATACAGCGTGTTGGAGTTGTCTTCATCGCGGCGCATACGGGCATAAGTGTAGAGTCCAGAAGCGATGCGCTCGGCCTCAGTGGAAAGGTCAAGCGCCTTGAGCAGCTGCTCCCTGTCTCCAAGCTTACCCTTAAAGCTTTCAACCTGCGAGGCAAGTCCGGCCAAGCGGCCGAAATCCTGCTCCCAGGCTGTGTTGGTTTCGTAAATATCTTCGAGCTTCCATGTGTCGTTTACAGGGACTTCGTTGCGTTTGAGTAATTTGTCCATTGTATTTCCTCCATTATTAGTATTCTATTTGTTTAAGTATCTTTGTATATACCCGACAGGGTCTTAATCACTTCACCGGCCATTATAAGCCCGGCCACGGACGGCACAAATGCGATAGAACCCGGTGCGAGCTTGCGTGGGCGGGGAGTATCCGCGCTTTCAGATGTGTTTTCATTGCGGCTCACAGGCTCTTCTGTTGAATATACCACCTTGAGATGCGCTATGCCCCGCTTTTTACATTCCCTGCGCATCACGCGCGCCAGAGGGCAGCCCTTGGTTTCGTAAATATCTGCCACCCTGAAGGCCGTGGGATCGAGCTTATTCCCCGCGCCCATTGCCGAGATTATCAGCGTACCAGCGGCATTAGCCTGTTCGATAAGCGACAGCTTTGCCGTAACCGTATCTATTGCGTCAAGAATATAGTCATACGTCGCAAAATCGAACATGTTCCTGTTTTCTGACATATAGAAGGTTTTGTAGGCGGTAACCTTGCAATCAGGGTTTATATCCTTGATGCGTTTTAAGGCCGCGTCTACCTTATATTCGTCAAGCGTAGAATGCAGCGCGATAAGCTGGCGATTTATGTTGCTCAAGCATACCTTGTCATTGTCGATTATATCTATCGCGCCTATACCCGAACGAGCCAACGCCTCGACCGCATAGCTGCCCACGCCGCCTACGCCGAACACCGCCACATGGCTTCGGGCAAGGCGTTCAAGCGCGTCCTCGCCCAGCAAAAGCCGTGTTCTGCTCAACTCTTCACGCATCGTCTTGCCTCCGTTTTCAATGTGATTGAATACGCGCTTCAAGGCCGTCATAGCACGCGACAAACGGCGGCTTGAGCGAGGCCTCTATCTCCTTTTGAGAAGGGTGAAGCGTTCGGGCAAAGTGGGTCAAAAAAACGGGAGTGCCCTTTCTGAGCCTGCCTGTCTTTGTAAGCGTCTTTACCATCAGGCGCACCATTTCGATTGAATTGTGCTCAAAAATCCTGTAGTCGCCTTCAAACTCATCGCCAATTGTCGCATCGAACACCGAGGCGTCAAAGACCTTGTCGCCGATGATTTTGTGCTCAGCGTTTAGCAGCCATGCGCCGTCTGTAGCGTAAAGCAGGCGCTCGTTTTCTGTTTCGATAATGTAGTGCAGAGTTGTTTCATATTTCCGTTCGGTGGAATGATTTGAAGGCATGGGTATAAGCGTAATGTCCGAAGCCGAAACAGGCTCAGCGATTCTTAGCGCATGGACCTTCAGCCCCTCACCCGATATTTCGCTTGCCCAGCTTTCGTGAGCGTATACGTTGCAGGGTGCAAGTGCTTTTAGCGCTTCGATATCAAAATGATCCGAGTGACTGTGGGTAAAAGCCACATCAGTGACGGCACCTGGATCATCTATACTGTCAAGCACGCTCTTTGTGACATCTATAAGCAATGTGCCGTTAATCAGAGTGCTTGTGAACCTGCGCTCTTCGCCTTTTTCGTCCATTCCTCTCCAATCAGCCGCGCCCGTGCCTAGGAATTTCAGCTTCATAATATCACTTCCGTTTACTCTGTAGGTCTTTTTTATAATAACAGCATAGCTTCGCCGTGTCAAGTGAAACAAGTGCGTTTTAGCGTCGAATTTAGGGCAAATGGAATAATATTTTACATAGATTTGGCTTGATTTGAGAGGGTATATCATGGTATAATTTATTTTGTGATATCGGGCGCTCCGCTGGCGAAAAGTTACCGTTGATGAACGCCCTTGTAAGGAAAGGAGGATATCGCGTATGAACGAGATTATCCGTTCCATAGAGCAGGCTCAGCTTAAGAAGGATGTGCCCTCTTTCAAGATCGGCGATACCGTAAAGGTAGAGGTCAAGGTCGTTGAAGGCACCCGTGAGCGTCTGCAGGCTTATGAAGGTGTTGTCATCGCCCGCCGCAACGGCTCCTGCCGTGAAACCTTCACGGTTCGCCGCACCAGCTACGGCGTGGGCGTAGAGCGTACATTCCCGCTGCATTCGCCCCGCGTCGATTCCATCAAGGTAACGCGCAAGGGCAAGGTTCGCCGCGCCAAGCTGTACTATCTGCGTGAGCGCAGCGGCAAAGCCGCTAAGGTTAAGGAAGCTTAACAACCCGGAACAAAGGCCGCTGATGCGGTCTTTGTTTTATTTAAGGAAAAATACTTATGTCTGAAATCAACTGGTATCCCGGCCATATGGCCAAAACAAAAAAACAGCTTGAAACCCAAATCAAAGGCGTGGACGCAGTTATAGAGCTGAGTGACGCCAGAGCTCCTTTGGCCACGCGCAATCCCGATTTGCTTAAGCTCACAGACGGCAAGGCGCGCGTGCTCGTGCTCAACAAAAGCGATCTTGCGGACGATTCAATTACAAGCCTCTGGCTGAAGAGGTTCAGACAAACAGGTCTGAGCGTCATAGCTTTTAAATCGACCGGAGGCAAAACGAGAGATATATTCAGGCTTATAGAAAGCGCTGTCGCGGACAAGGTCGAGCGCATGAAGCAAAAGGGCGTAAACAAAACTGTGCGCGTGATGGTGGTCGGTATACCTAACGTAGGCAAATCCACGTTCATCAACGCGCTCAAGGGGCATTCCATCGCGCAGACAGGCGATCGTCCCGGCGTCACGCGCTCAAACCAATGGGTGAAAATCAACCCTTATCTCGAGCTTCTGGATACGCCCGGCATGCTTTGGCCAAAGCTTGAAAACCAAAATGATGCGCTGAAGCTGGCTTTTTTGGGCTCTATAAACGACGATGCCATGGACACTGAAGCGCTTTCAAGGGAACTTTTAAGGCTGCTAAGCGTCATAGCACCGGATAAGCTTACTGCAAGATACAAGCTCGACAAAGAAGCTTTGACCTTGAATACAGACGCGCTCCTCGAGGCCTGCTGCAAGGCGCGCGGCTTCTTGCTACCCGGCGGCAGGTTCGACACATTGCGCTGCGCGCAGATCGTGCTTGACGAATTCCGCGGCGGTAAGATAGGCAAAATCAGTCTCGAAAAGGCTAACGAGGTTTTATGAAGAGAGAAAGCGCCGAAGAAAAGCTGTTGCGGCTTACGCGCATAGAACGAGAGTTGACCGATCTTGCCGGCAGGCAGCTGCTTATAGCCGGAATCGACGAGGTGGGCAGAGGACCTTTGGCAGGGCCCGTCGTGACCGCCTGCGTAGCTATACCTCTGGACAAGCTCATAAAAGGCGTCGATGACTCCAAGAAGCTGAGTGAAAAAAAACGTGAGGAGCTCTATCCCCTGCTGTTAAAAAACGCGGCCTACGTAAAAACCGTCTTTATCTGGCAGGACGAAATAGACCGCATAAACATACTGAACGCCACAAAGAAAGCGATGGAACAATGCGCTGCCGATTTCAAGGGTGACATCATCCTCGTAGACGCAGTGGATAACATTTCACTTCCCTGCCCGCATAAGAGTATAGTGCACGGAGACGCAGTAAGCTACATGATAGGCGCGGCGTCTATAGTAGCCAAGGTCGAGAGGGACAGATATATGGCTGCACAGGATGAACTGTATCCTGCCTATGGCTTTGCCATGAACAAGGGATACGGTACCAAAAAACACATAGACGCCATAAAGGCTCAAGGCGCTTGCCCGCTTCACAGATTCAGCTTCATACAAAAATTCTTGCCGTAAAACCTCAAAAAGGAAGTATACATTATGAATACAAGGCAATCCGGCAACGAGGGTGAGGACTTCGCCTGCGCGTATATAGAAGAGCAGGGCATGAAGATACTTGCACGCAATTACCGTTTCGGCAAGGAGGAAATCGATATAATCGCCAGGGACGGCAACGCAATAGTGTTCATAGAGGTAAAAGCCCGAGAGGGCGCTGCAAAGGGGCGCGCCGAGGAAGCGGTCACTCCCTGGAAGCGCCGCTCCATCATATTCGCCGCAAAGGGTTACCTTAAGCAAAACAGACTCTTTGAATCGAAAATCCGCTTCGATGTCGCGGCTATAAACGGCAGAGAATTGAAATATACCAAAGCGGCCTTCGATGCCGCAGGGAATACTATATAAGCCCGGAGGAATTATGCTCAAACGATATTTGTGTTTGGTCGCGGCATTTTTGTTGTTATTTTTGCTGTCGGCAAATGCGGAAAATCTTATACGGAACGACGAATACGAGGCCGGTTTTGGCTTCGACGACGTCGATTACTGGAATACCGATGCATGGAACATCACAGTCAGCGAGTTTGACGTAACAACCAAGGACGGTTACTCCTGCCTGCACATATTGAGTGAAGTCTCAAACGATGCCAGATGGATTCAGACCGTAGACGTACAGGCAAATACCGTATATAAACTGAGTGGCTACATAATGGCCGAAAACTGTTCCACAGACGGAGGCGCTCGCGGCGCTAATCTGAGCATTTTCAACACCGATGTATACAGCGATCCGCTATACGACACAGCGGGCGAATGGCAGTATGTGGAGCTTTACGGAAAGACCGCCTCGGATCAAACAAAGATAATTATCGCGGCGCGCATAGGCGGCTTCAGTTCGGACGGCTCGGGCGAAGCGTGGTTCAGGGGCATCGAGCTAACCGAGGCAGAGGCTCCTTCAGGCGCGAAAGTGCCTTCTTTGAGCACATACGCTCCCTATAACGCTTCTAATGACAAAATCAGCGTAGTCTCTACGGTGGCCGTAAACGATGGCTTGCCGGAGAGGCAAACGGTCAAATGGACAATCGTAGCGCTTCTTACGCTTATCATCTTTTTGCAGATCTGGCTCTTCACCTCCTACAGTCATAAAAAAGCATCAAAGCTTGAGGCGACGGGCGAAGCGCGTCCGCACCTGCACTACGAAATCATAGCTCTGTTGCTCTTTGGAATATCGGCGCTCGCCATAAGGGTCTACTTTGCCTTTACCGTAAGGGGATATCTGAACGACATAGACTGCTTCCTCTACTGGGGCAATCTGTTCAGAACCGAAGGCTTCAAGTTCTACGCCAACGAAACCTTCCACGACTATCCCCCGGTCTACATGATGCTGTTGGGGCTCGTTGACGGCATCAGAGAGCTGTTTGGCATTACCGATGCATCCGCACGGGTCTTTATGATAAAGCTCGTGCCAATATGCTGCGATCTTCTGACCGCAGGCTTTATCTATGGCGTGTGCCGCAAACGCTTGGGCTGGCGCAACGCCCTTATGCTTTTTGTGTTCATCGCCCTCAACCCCGCTTACATTGCCGACAGCGCCGCCTGGGGACAAGTCGACAGTCTGCTTGTGCTGCTGCTTG
>JAFPYA010000012.1 GCA_017412445.1 Clostridia bacterium | reverse complement strand
TCGGTAGTGAATTGACGTCCTGTGGACGTCAAGAGCCGAACCGTGACCGAGCCCGCAGGCGAGAAGCTGTCAGCCGAATGGCTGACTGATGAGGTGTTCGTCCTCCTGGCATACCGCTTCCCCATCACAATCCCATCCGCGCGCCGCCACCTCATTCAATATCGCATCACATAAAGCGATAACCGTGGAAACCGCCACCTCATCCGACCTCGCTACGCTCGGCCACCTTCCCCTCCAGGGGAAGGCTCTCCCTAAAGGCTTCCCCTTGAGGGCGCGAAGCGCGGTTCGGTAGTGAATTGACGTCCTGTGGACGTCAAGAGCCGAACCGTGACCGAGCCCGCAGGCGAGAAGCTGTCAGCCGAATGGCTGACTGATGAGGTGTTCGTCCTCCTGCCATACCGCTTCCCTCTCCTCTCTTCTCTCTACTCTCCCTTCCCCCTTCTCCTTTCTTCGTCATATTGTAAATATTATGTAATACAATCTGATTGACATGAAAACGCGTTTTTTATATAATTATAGTGAAGTATTATCGCATAATTTTCAGGAGGCGGGCGCATGCAAGGCGAAAAAGGCAAAAATTATCTCTTCTCAGACAGCGGCGCGGTCAGGATGCTGTGTATCGCGGGCATATTGAGGGCGGTAAACGGCATAATACTGTTTTTCCTGGCGGTATATGCCCTTATAACCGGCGCGGGCGCGGACAGACTGCTTGGCGGCATACCTGCCTTCGACACCTTCAGAAGCATTTCAGATTACAACGGCGCCGGCGGCGTCATCGCGGTCATATTCGTTTACAGCCTTATCGTTTACCTGTTCGTGCTTTTGACGCTCACAGGCGTGGGCTCCATTATGATACTCGCGCGCAAGCCCGGAGGCGCGGGGCTGTGCCGCAGCTGTTACGCTCAGCTCAGGATTTTTTTTATAGTGTTCATGGTGCTGCTGGACGTAATTCTTGTGCTTGCGCTCATGGACACCTCACTCGACGGCTACAAATCAGGCCGTCTGCTCTATACGCTTATGTTGCTCGGCGCCCTGCTGAACACGCTGATTGTGCTCCTCATAAAATACTACAAGGGCATACGCAACGCGCTTATCGACCTGCAAACCGAGATGCTGCAGGGCGAGTGCGTCTATAGTTCCACGGGCTCGCTCACCGGCATCGCAATCGCGCTGGGCGTGATTTTGATTTTGGGCCGGACATTGCCGCCGCTTTTCACAAAAATTTTCAAAATAAACTACTACTCCTCCTCCGGCACTCTCTCCGCGCTGCTTGGCGGCTTTAACGCGATGCTGCCCTTCCTCGTGGCGTTTGCAAATATCGCCTTCAGGCGGCACATACGCGAAAAGAGCGACGCGAAAGCCGCTCAAAAGCCCTACGCGCCCTCGTTTAAGTCCCTGCCCGACGTGCTGGGCGCGCTGATTATGGGGACGTTTGCGGTATATTACCTGTATTATTTCTTCGCGCACACGGCACAAGCCGTCAGTGACAGCTATTATCTTGAGTACTATTGGCCCTTAATGCTTATATACGCGCTGCTTCCCGCGGCCTTCATACTGTTCTGCGTCGGGCTTAAATCGCGCTTTAACCCGCCGCTCATAATCGCGGGCGGCATTGTCTTCTCTATTGAGGAGCTGTTCTACCTTTCATACCTCACGTTCGGATATTTCTCTTACACCGGTATATACTTTGATTGGAGCAACCTGATTTTGATCCTACAATTCGCCTGGGCGGTGCTGTTGGTGATTGCGGGCTTTATAGCCGTAAGCAGGCGCAAGGCAGGCGACCCGCGCCCCGTTTCGTGGGGCTTGCGTTTGCCCATGCTGATCATTTTGGCGCTAAATTTCATTCTCAGGATGATTTACACAATACTCTACTCCGTTAACATCGCAACGGCCGTGGAAAGTGTGGTTTCTTACCTGATTTTCATCTTTGGCCTGACCCTGGTCACCCTTCAGACAGGCCGCACGGAAAAACGCGCTCTTCCCTCGGAGCCCTCGGACCTGCAAAACTGATTGCACTTTTATAAAAGGATTTTTGCCATGACTGCATCTGTTCAGGCTCGCAAAACCGATACGCCTCAATACAGGCTGCTTGCTCTTGCGGGCTTACTGCAGGGCGCGTGCGCCCTTGTCGCCCTTGCGCTTTTGCTTACAAGGCTTTCGGGCCTTGGCGCGCTGCGTGAAATGCTCTCGGCGTTTCCGCTCAAGGTGTATTATTTCGCTCTGGGCGGGTTATTTGCGTGCGCCTTAGTGCTTTTGCTGATGGCGGCGCTTGGCGTAATTTCGCTTTGCGCGCTTTTGAAGAGGCACTTTGCGCCTGCTCCCGCGCGGATACTGCTTTCAGTTCTCGGCGTACTCTGCCTCGCGGGCGCGCTGCTTTTGCAGGCGGGCGGGCTGAAAATCATTCAATACGTCTTTAGCGGCGGCGCGGCCACCGACGCGGACGTAAGCAACCTGCGCTTTATTCTCGAGGCCGCCGTGATTTTCTTGGGCTTAAGCGGTCTGGTCAAATTGCTCACCGCCCTCGCGCTCGCCGGCAGGGCGCGTGCGGCCTTAAGCGCGCTCTCTGTGCTCACGGCCATATTCACTGTCGCCTCGGGGCTTATGCTCAGGTACGCCCTTCGCGCGCAGGGGCGGCTGTTCTCCTATACGTTTTTGAGGCTGCTGCCCGTGACCCTGCCCGGCTCCATTGTCGCGCCGCTCTATGCCCTCTTCGTGCTTGCGGCGCTCAAATACGTATCCATCGGCCTGTTCGCGCGCGCCTCCGGCCGCAAGGTAAAAACGCCGCTCATCGCCCTTGTCGGCTGCCTGCTTTTGTGCGCGGCGTCGGCGGCCTGCCTTTCGGATTTCGTAAACGTCTTGGGCATGTACAACCTCTACTCCGCCCGCATAAGCCTTTTTACGCTCCTTAAGCACCTGCTTTCGGCCGCGGGCTTTGCGCTTCTTGCCGTTTCGCTTATAATCAGAGCGCGCGCCGCCGTCATGACCGCGGGCGCACTCATCCTTTCCGCGACCAGGACGGCTGAGGCCCTTATCTCCCGGCGCTTCGTGCTCAAGAGCCTCGCCACCGTCTACGAGACCTGCCTTCCGCTTTTTCACGCGCTGATGTTCATCGCCCTGCTCACGCTCGCGCTCATCTGCCTCATAAGCAAAAGGCCAAGGCGCGTTCCTGCAATTTTTTGCGCCGCGCTTATATCCGCCGTACTGCTTCTGACGCTCGCCTACTTTATCCAGAACGCCCGCTTCATCGCCCTTCGCCAGTCCCTCCCCGCCGCCCTCGCCTCCGCCC
>JAFPYA010000157.1 GCA_017412445.1 Clostridia bacterium | reverse complement strand
TATTAACACAGAGAGGAACGACAAGATGAGCAAAGATCGCAGGGGCACACATGCCCGCAACCCGGTAAAGGAAAAGGACACTTCATTACTTTCTTTTTTGCCCAAGGAGAAGCGTAAACCCTTTACGATAATCGCCTGCGTGGTAATCGTGGCCCTGATTGTGCTGGGCGTGCTGTTTTCAAAGGGCATACTCAGCTTTACGGGGCGCTACTATTATGATGGCAAGAAGGTTCACGCTGAGGAAGGCACTCTCACGGTGGATATGTCCGAAAACAAGAGCGGCAAGTATTACTCCGCGGGCCATTTTGCCGGCACGGACAAATATGAGCGCGATCCCGAATACAAGGTACTGGCAAGCAGTCCCAAGGCCGAGTTCAAGTACTCCGGCGAAAAGGCGGATCCTATCTTCTTTATGCGCGTTTACGGCGTGACCGGCGACATCAAGGCGGACTTTGACGCTGTGCTGCAAAGCAGCTACACTGGCGAAGGCGAGGAGAGAACGCTTAACGGCGAGACGGACGAAAAAGTGAACGCCAACGGCCTTACATATTATTGGTTTGTGGGCAGATCATTCGAGATGCCGTATCTCGACCTCTACATTTATTACGGCATACAGTACACCGACTATTATGCCCTGCAGGGCTACGCGTTCGTAGACAGCGGCGAGGGCGGCTATACGGTTGTCGTACTCAATGCCAAGGGCGATACCGAAAACGACCTGCCGGGCACCGAAGCAATGCTTGAGCGCATCGGCGAGTTTGCCGACCTGATCTACGCCGAAAAGCCCGATGACGTCGAAACGAGTGAAATTACTGTCGAAGCCGCCGAGGAGGGCGGCGAAAGCGCGGTCGTAGGCTACTACGCCGGCACGGATAAATACGCTCTGGACGAGGACTACAGCCTCTACGGCGAAAAGCAAAGTGGCTGGAAATATGACGGCAAGCAGGACGATCCGATCTATTTCATGTACATAACCGGAGTAAAGGGCAAGGCCTCCGAGCTGCTGAACAACGCGAAGGACAACTACACAGTGACAGACGAGGAAGGCAACGTCACCCTGAATTACACCGAGCGCGAGGGTGTAACAGCCAACGGCATAAAGTACTACTTCTTGTGCGGCGGAAGCCAGTCATTGCAGAACACAGGCCTTTACAGCAGCTACGGCATAAGCTACATAGACTCCTACACCAACTACTCCTACACGTACGTGGAGACCTGCGACGACAGGTGCGCTATGATCGCCGTGTATGGCAAGGCCGATACCGAGAATGCCTTGCCGGACGATGAAGCCTTGTTCGAACGCGCGATGGAGTTTGCGGATCTCATCACCAAGCCGTAATTGAAACGCAAAAAAATCAGCCCGTGAGATTTATATGTCTCGCGGGCTGATTTGTTATCCGGGTTTATTTGACTTCTCTGAGATACATGCTCGTAAGCACTGCGCCGTTTCTGTTCGGGTAATCGGCAGGCACGTTAATGTCAAACCTGAGCTCTGCAATGAAGCTGTTTTGAGCTCTGAAGGTCAGCTCCATGTCGTCAGTTTCGCCCATGCCGATGCCGCTGAGGTATATCCTCTGGAGACTGTAGGAGTCGCCTTCGGAGGGAATGTCGCTTCTTTGCTCCGAGTCGGAGATCGCGGAGCCTATGCTTCCAAGCATAAGACGGCTCGTTTTAACGGTGCTGCTCACGCGCTCGGATACATGTCCCTCGGCCGCGCAGTCTTCGGCTATGGCTTTGGCGATCACCTTATCGGTAAAGTGCAATTCTATCTGCCAGCTGTCCTCTTCAAGGTAAACCGAACCCAGCGATACTTGTCCCGCGTAGAGCTTTACTTCGTTATCTCCGGCATTTACGGCGCTGATCTCTTCGGCGTTATAGTGCACCGTGTAAGCCTCGATTGCGCCAGGGAAAAGCCACTTAATGAGCCTTAACGCCTCCAGCTCCTGATGCCCTACGGCGTCTAAGCCGCCTTCGCCTATGCAAATGGGGCAGGGCTTTTTTTCGGCTTTCTCGGCTTCATCGAGGGTATAAAGCTCGGCGTCCTTCATACCGGAGCAGTTCGCGTCCAAGTGATAGAATATGCCGTGCTGTGTGGCAAACACGTATATCACGGAGCTGTCGCCGCCGTCATCTGCAGGGTATTTAGGTTCGGGCGTAGGTTCGGGCGTCGTTACGGGCTTTGGAGTGGGGTCAGGCGAGGGCGTACCAGACACGGAGCTGAACACTGCGGGCGAAGTGCCCTTGGTGCTTTCCGGGGTTGAAGCTGCCGTTACGTCGGTGGTACCGCCGCTTCCGCCTACGGCGAAGGCGACCACGAGGAAGCAGGCCGCGAGCGCGGATGCCAGCAAGCTTAAACGCAATTTATTCTTAAAACGCATTTGTTTTTCACCCTTTCGTATACCTTTATCTATTGATTTGATGAAAGCGTCGGGTGTCACCGGGAATGCCCTGTCAAGCTTCATAAGAATCGCCTCCCAACAAGCGCTTGAGCCTTGTGCGCGCCTGATGCAGCCTCGATTTCACGAGACTCTCATTCAAACGCAGCATGTCCGATATTTCCTTTATGCTGAAGCCGTCCTGATAATGAAGTATCAGCGGCAGGCGATACTTTTCGGGCAGACTTTTCAGCGCATCCCTTAAGTCGATGTCTGCGGGCATATTGCCTTCGTCAGCGGTCAGCTCATCGGTGAGCTCTACCGATTTGAAGCGCCTCGGACGGCGCATGCTTTTGCAGCGGTTTATCAGCGCGCGCACAAGGTAGCTGTCGAAGCTGCTCTCATCCCGCAGCTTGTCCCTGTGCTGCCACACCTTTGCCACCGCGTCCTGCATGGCGTCGGCGCAGTCCGCGTCGTTCCAGAGAATTGAATACGCAACGCAGTAGAGCTTGCGCGCATTCAGCTTTACCCGCCGCGTAAATTCGACCTCGTTCAACCTTTTCACCCCGGCTTTCATAAATAAGACGCTTCAGGGCAGGGTGAGGTTGAACGAGGTCGTAAAACTAATTGTAAATTGTTTGTAACGTGGGCTTATGCGCCTTTTACGGGCAGGCGGCAGATGAACCTCAGGCGCTTTTCGCCGTCCATTTCGGCAATTATTGCGCCGCCGTGCTTTTCGGCTACAGCGCGGGCGATGGCGAGGCCTATTCCAAAGCCGCTCTGCTTTTCCTTACTGCGGGAGGGATCGGCGCGGTAAAACCTGTCAAACAGCCTTTGGCACTGCTCGTCAGAGAGCGGCGTTTCCACGGGGTTGCTGATTTCTATCACCGCGTGCCGCCCTTCAGTCTTGCCCTTTATTTCGACCGCGCCCTCACCATAGGCGTACTTCATGGCGTTGTCGCACAGCGTCGAGAACATTCTCTGTACGCCCGCTCTGTCGCAAAAGGCGTGCAGCCCCTCCTCGAGGCTCAGCTTAAAGTCGCGTCCGGCGTACTCCGCCATAGCCTCAAAGGGCTCGGCAACCTCCTCTATGAGCGCCTTAAGGTTTACGTTTTCGGGGTTAAGTTGCGCGCTTTCCTCCTCCATGCGGCTCAGATACACCAATTCATCCACAAGATGCCGCATTACGTTTGTCTGCTTTTTCGTTGCGTTCACCCACTGGTTGCCCGGCACCTCCATATCCAGCAGCTCCATGTTTGTCGAAATCACGGTCAGAGGGGTTTTAAGCTCGTGGCTCGCGTTGGTTATGAACTGCTTTTGCTGCTCCATGTTCTTTATGGTGGGGCGCACCGCCCTGCGGCTCGCGGCGGATACGATTATAAACGTGACCAGTATCGCCCCGAGGCAGGACAGGCCGCTTATCAGCACCAGCTGCCTTACGTTGGCGAGCTTCGTTTCGCAGTTTAGCAAAAACAGCGTGCGCCCCGCATCGGTGCAGACGAACCTGAACATATAATCATCCTTCAGCCCCTGCGTTTTGCCGGATAAGGCAAGGCTCAAGGCAAAGGCGGCTATCGTCTCGTTTTCGTCCGAGGCGTAGTTGTCGCCGCTCACCTCTGTGATCGCGCCGTTTTCATCAAAGAATACCGCGTACCAGTTGGATTGAGCCAGCATGTTTTTCTGGTGCTTGTCGGCGTCCTGTCCAAAGTCGCTGCTGAAGCGCGCACGGTGCAGTCCGGGCTTTATGCTACCGCCCGTAAAGCCTGCGATAAAGGGCTTATCCGCTTCCGTATTTCCGTCCGTCCCGTCGCCCTCAGGAGGTTCAAAGTCGGAAAAGCCCATCGGCGGATCATCCATCGGCACATACTCGCCCGCGTCCTCGCGCTCTATCATACCGGGTTCAATGCGGCAGATGAAATCGAGCGTGGTCTCAAGCTCCGTTTTGACGCTGATCCAGTTAAAAACGTTTACTATCGCCACAACGGCGACTATAGCGACGCTTAAGGACACCGTGGATATGCGGATGAACCGCTTTTGCAGCTTTTTGATCATAGCTTTTTCTCCAGCGAATAGCCGCTGCCCCTGTGCACGCGAATCTCCGCGCTGCTCTCTAGCTCACTTAAGCGCTTGCGAAGCTGCGATATGTTTACCCAAACCACGTTGATCTCAGCCTCGGCGTCCCAGCCCCAAATGCGCTCCATGAGCTGCTGCACCGAGAACAGCATGTGCGGGTTTTCCATAAACAGCTCCATAAGCTTATAGGTCTTTCCGGTCAGGCGTAAGCTCCTGCTTTTGCATTTAAGCTCCATGCTGCCCTTGTCGAGGCTAAGATCCTCAAATGTAAGCACGTCCGGCACGTAGGCGTCCCTGCGCCTGAGCATAGCGCGCACGCGCGCCATGAGCTCGGTGGCGTTGAAGGGCTTTGAGAGGTAGTCATCCGCGCCTGCGTCGAGCCCCGCTACCTTGTCCTCTACGGCGTCCCTCGCGGTCAAAAGCAGACAGGGGATGTTTATGCCCTGAGCGCGTATGCGGCCGAGCGCCGTTACTCCGTCCATCACGGGCATCATCCAGTCCAGCACCATGCCGTCATACGCGCCGGACAGGGCGTAATCCACGGCGCTTTCGCCGTCATAAACCGCATCCACCATGTAGCCGGAGCGTTCGAGCAGCGCCTTGACGGCGTTTGACAGATCCCTGTCGTCCTCGGCAAACAACAGTCTCATATACCTTCATCCCCCGCAAATCTGTTTTATCTTGAAGCGTTTTGCCTTGCCTTGCTTTTTGCGTATCTGTCAGCCATGCCCCAAGTGAGCAGGCTTTGCCCAAGAGCGCTCAGGCATAAGGCGAGCAGCAGATACCTTGAAATGTCGTTGTTAACAAAGTTCATCATGGGGTTGAATATGTCGAGTATCAGAAACACGACGAACATTATGGCCAGTATAACGCTTATGTGACTGAGTATGTTTCGCATTTTACGCATCTTTGTTCACCTCCGCAATCAGCAGCGCGTCGCTGCTCTCTCTTCCGCCGCCGGAAGGGTTGTTGATTATCTCGTCCTGCCAGACCATTATGGAGGAGTTGCCGCCGTCCAGATTGTAGGCGGCCTTGCAGCCGAGCCCGTTGAACAGCCGGCTCATTTCGCTTAGCGACATGCCGGACGATTCGCCCCTGCCGTCCACCACTATCAGGCAGTAGTGCCCAGGCTCGTAGTAGCCTATGGCCGTGCGCGGATTGGCCGATATTATGCGGCTGGTGCTGTTGAAACTCGTGATTATGCCGCCGTCGCTGTCCAGCAGCCCCGGCCCGAACGTCCACGCCTGCCACGCGCCGTCGGCGATGGCTTCGTCCACGGAGAAGTCGCTGCCCTTTATCACGCGCATGCTGCCGTCATAGTAGAGCACGCACACGTCGCAGTCGGTGTAGTTGGCGCGGTAGATTACGCCGTTCCTTATCACCACGCCCTCGGTGGTGTTGCCGTAGTAGTCGCCATTCACCGCCACCAGGGCATTGCTCAAAAGCACCATGTCGGTTATGCTGTCGCGGTAGCCGCTGCCGTAGGTATCGTTGGCGAAGGCAGTCTGAAAGCAGGTGATGTCCCTAAGGTAGATATCCGCGATGTAATAGGTCACCTTGCCGTCGGACGTCGTTTCCTCACTCACGCTTATTGAGATGTCGGGGCTCGTGTAGCTGGTGTCTGTCACCACCACGGTATCGGTGTACTTGTCGCTGAATTTTTGACTTATAGGCGTAAGATCGCTTTCAACCGCGGTGCTGCCTGCGGAGGAGCTGCCGCCCTTGCTTGAACTGTTTACGCCGCCAGAGAAAGAGCCGCCGCTGCGAGACGAGCTGCTTCGGGAAGACTTGCCGCTTTTTAAGCTGCTCGTTTTGCTGCTTCCGGAGGAGGTTCGGGTACTGCTGCCGGAAGAGCCCGAATATACCGCGCTGCCTGAAGAGTAAACCTCAGGGGTAAAGTCGTAGCCTTCTTCGCCTGAGCCGTCGTCGTTTGAAAGCGCGCTATCGGCGCTCACGCTTTGGCTTGAAGCCGTTTGTACAGTCGCATACGGGTTTACGGTCGCTATGTTCAGGCTCTGCTGCTCGCTTGGCAGCACGTGATGAAACAGCGCAAAAACCACAAGCCCCGCCGCTGCGAGCACGGCGTCCAATAAAACGTTCTTCAATAATCTATGTTTTGACATTTTTGTGTCCTCCTTTCGTGGTATGGAGGAAGTATAAGGCCTCAAGCTAAAGCCAACTTAAATCCGCACGACGCTCAATGTTAAGTTTATTCGAACACATTATTCCGCTTTTCGGCTCGATTTTGACGCGCACTAAAGAAAAATGTTCCGTATAAGCAAAATTTCCCTCGGGGAGCTTGACTTATTGTCCACTTTCGTGCATAATTCAGTAAACTAAGAAAGCGCCTGAACGAACAGGAGAGGAGATATATATGTATTGTCCCAGATGCAAGCTTATAGTCGATGAAAGCAAGTGTCCCGAATGCAATAAGCCTACGCGTGAGCCTGTGGCGGAGGATATTTGCCTGC
>JAFPYA010000156.1 GCA_017412445.1 Clostridia bacterium | reverse complement strand
TGAAGGACGAGGCGGACGAAAAGCCCGCGAGCACCCCCACCTGAGTTACTGAGTAGTCACAGTTATAAAGCAGGTCGCAGGCGTATTCGATTCTCAGGTTTTCGATGTATTCAAGCGGCGACATGTTGTACACCTGCCTGAACAGCCGTCTGAAATGCGCCTCGCTTATGTGGCACGCGTCGGCAAGCGCATCCACCTTGAAGCTCTCGGCAAAGTTTGCCTCTACGTATTTTATCGCAGGGCTCAGAGACGCCATAAGCTTTACAGGTGAAGCCTGCTCGCGCACCTCCTCCAAGCTGAAGCGGGTGAGCATTACCGACAGCGCGTACATCAAAGCGCGCACTTCTTCGCGGTAATCGGCGCTTTTGCGCGCCATTTCGCCTGCAATCAGGCGCGTGAGCTCGTACACCTCGGGATGCTCGCCGCCCGGCACTATAAGGCAAATATTCGCCGAATATTGCTGCATCCTGCTTATATGCGCGAGCGCCTCCGGGGACAGCGCGGGGCACATACGGCCTATGTCCGTGTATATCCAGTTCCAGCCGCAGGTTTCGGCGCCCAGCGCTGTAGTGAAATGCAGGGCGTTCGGCGGCATGAACACGACGGCTGGCGCCTTGACGTCATAGGTGCGGGTTTCGGTGTAGACGCGGCATTCGCCGTTCAGCAGCAAGCCGATTTCGAGGCAGTTGTGAAAGTGCATGCGCGTAAGCGGCGAGTTTTTTGAAACCCAGCTGTCGCCGGTCAGCGCGACCAAGGGAAACTCCACCGGCAAATCGTACCTGCGATAACAGATGTCTATCCTTTTTTTCTTTTCATCCATTTCTATTCTTTGATCGAGCCTATCATTATGCCGCCTACAAGATACTTCTGCAAGAGCGGATATATGAACAGTATCGGGAGCGTCGAGACGATAACGCTGGCCTGCTTGAGCGTCGCAAGCACGAAGTCGTGGTCGGCTGTGGAGACGTTGTTCAGCATGCTAAGCTCGCTGCCCTGTATGAGCAGGTTTCTCAATACCAGCTGGAGCGGATACTTCGAAGCCTTGCCTATGTACAAAAACGCCCTGAACCAGCCGTTCCAATGGCCTACGCCCGAGTATAGCACCAGCACCGCCAGCGCGGGCTTTGACAGGGGTATGAACAGCTTCCACATTATCTGTAAGTGGTTCGCGCCGTCGAGCATGGCCGACTCCGACAGGGAATCGTGTATGCCGGACATATACGTGCGCACGATAATCATGTTGTATGCGTTCAGCATCACGGGCAGGGTAAGCGACCAGAGCGAATCGTACAGGCCGTAATTTCTGATGACCAGATACGTGGGTATCATGCCGCCCGAAAAGTACATGGTAAGCACTATGAACATCATTATGCCGTTTCTCCACAGCACGTTTTTGCGGGAGAGCACGTAGGCCGTGGGCACGGTCATAATAAACTCAAGCAGCACGCCGGTAACCACTATGAACAGCGTGTTCTTGTAGCCGTTCATTATCTGATAGTTGTGCAGCACGTTCTTGTAGGCGTCGAGGCTGAAGCCCGCAGTCTTATACACGAAGCCCGAAACCCTGGCCAGCTCGTTTGGATCGGAAAACGACACAAATATCGCATACAGGAAGGGATACAGGCATACCAGACACAATACTCCCACCACGAACATGTCGAAGGCAACAAATATTTTTTCTCCGAATGTTTTTCTCATGCCCTCACCACCTTACATAAGCGAGGTCTCGCCCACGCGCCGCGAAATTGCGTTGGCTGAAATCAACAGTATGAAGTTAATTACTTTATTGAATAAATCGACCGCCGCGGAAAAGCTCCAGTTCATTTCGACTATGCCCTTCCTGTAGACGTAGGTCGATATTACGTCCGATGTATCGTAAATCGAGGGATTGTACAAAAGCATTATCTTTTCCGCGCCCACGTTCATCATCTGCCCTATCTGCAGTATGAACATGATGATTATCGTGGAGGAAATGCCCGGAATCGTTACGTGCATTATCTGCTGCAGCTTGTTCGAGCCGTCTATTACGGCGGCTTCATAGAGCGTGTTGTCTATACCGGTTATGGCGGACAGGAAGATTATGGAGCTCCAGCCTATGCTCTGCCAGATTCCCGAGGCGACGTAGATTGTTCTGAAATACTTGGCGTCCTGCAAAAACGAGATTCTGGGACCGCCGAACATGGCCGATATGTCGCTGAACAGGCCGGTGCTCAGTGAGAAGTTGACGATAAGGCCGCAGATTACGACCGTGGAGACGAAGTGCGGAAGATAGGTTATTGTCTGAGCCACGCGCTTGTAGCCCTTGAACGGGATTTCGGAAAGGAAAATCGCGAGCAGTATGGGCGCAGGAAATCCGAATATCAGGTTGTACAGGCTAATCAGCACCGTGTTTCTCAAAAGCCTGTAGAAGAAGATGTTGCCCATGAAATCTCTAAGATACTTGAACCCCATCCAGTCTCCCGCAAAGAAGCCCTTGAAGCCTATGCCCGGCACAAAGTCGATAAAGCCCATAACGTTGCCGATCATGGGCACATAGGCAAAGAGTATATAAAACACTATCGCAGGCAGTATCATGAGGTACAGCAGCTTATTGCGCCTGAAGTCCTTTTTGATATTGTCTTTGGTGAACTTTCTATATTTAGTCTGCATAGAGACCTCCCTTGAGGAACAGCGGCCGAATCATCTTACAGGTGCCGCGTCTTTCCCCGACATAAGAGCTCGCAAGTCCCGGAGGTATAATAACCTCCGGGACAGGCCTCAGTCTATGCGCTTTTGCCTCAGCGCTCGAGGTAGCGGTCGTAAGCGGCCTGCTCGAGCTCTATCATGCGCTGCACGCCCATATCCTCGAGGGTGGCGCGGTAGTCATCGAACTCGCTCAGGGGGCGCTTGCCGGTGATGAACAGGGCAATCTGCTCCTTCATGTAGGTGTCGATATCGTTGTAGATGGAGGCATATTCCTCAGCCTCATCGGCCGTGAGGGTCACAGGCGGCAGTATGTGCTCCGCCATGTTGTTGTCGCGCCATACCTCAAGCACGACCTCGGTGGGCTCGGGGAACTGATAGTAGTTGTGGCTCAGGCCGTCGAGCATCTTCATGGGCCAGTTGGTGCCGATGATGCCGTAGGTCATGCGGGTCTGCACGTTGTCGGCGCCTTCACCCTCGAGAGGAATGAGGTACTGAAGCTCGCGGGTATACTCGCCGTCTACCACAGCGTAGCAGAAGCCTTCGACGCCATGCTGGAAGGTGGCAAGGTTTTCTTCGCCGTAGAACCAGTCAAGGAAGCGGGCGGCAGCCTCGACGTTCTGGCACTGAGTGGAGATGGCGGCGGAGGCGTTGCCTGCGTAGCTGTTCTGCAGATGGCCGAACTGCGGCACGGCGCCCGCCTCGGTGGCCAGGGAGGGACCGCCTACGCCGACCCAGCCCTTGTCCTCATTGAGGTATTTGAGCGCGGCGACAGTGGCTGCGGACTGGCAGATGCAGGCCCAGGCCTCGCCGTTGGAGAACTTGGCTATAGAGGTAGCCTTGTTGATGGAAGGCATATCGGGATCGATAAGGCCGTTCTCGTAGAGTCTGTTGAGCCATACGAGGAAGTCATAATAGTTCTCCTCGTACTCGCCGAAGTGAACCACGCCCTCATCCACGTACCAGCCGGATTTGAGGCCGAAGCCGGACTGCAGCGCGGTGCCGTAGCCCTGATCGCCTGTAAACAAGAAGCGGTACTCAAAGGTGAGGCCGCACTCCATGCCGTTCTCCTTGAACACGGTCAGAACCTCCTCCAGCTCCTCGGGAGTGGTTGGGATTTCAAGGCCGAATTCGTCGAGCTTGTCCTGCCTGTAGCCAATGCCGTAGAAGGTCTGGTCGCGCGCGGCGCGCAGCATCGGGAACACATAGAGCGTGCCGTCGTCAGTGGCCACGTCCTTGGCCCACTGTTCGTTCTCGGCGAGCACCTTGGTCAGGTTGGGGCAATACTCCTCAATAACGTCGTTAAGGGGCATGATGATCTTGTTCTCAAGCGCCTTTGAGGGGCCACCGGGATAGCTCAGCCAGTTGTTTACGAAGATGTCCGGGTATACGCCGCCGGCTATCATCACGCTGATGTCCTCGGTGTTGCCCGCGCCGCGTCCGTCAGCGCCCCAGCACTCGAGCTTGACGCCGGTCTGGGCTTCAACGATGTCCCAGATGTAGTAGTCGAGCGCCCACTCGGGTATGCTCTCACGAGCGGTCTCGTCGATGTTGATCGTCAGCGTCACCGTGGGCTCCAGCGGGTATACGCCCTCGGCGAAGCCAGCCCACATGCCGGCGCACAGCGCAAACGCCACAACCAGGCATAGCAAACGGGAGTAACTTCTTTTCATGATAGTGCCATCCTTTCTTGGTGATTATTCTGTCCCCCACCGACGGGGGTTGGGTATAAAGTGATGCTATGGCTGCCTCTCAATGCTCATAGCCCCTCAAGGGCTTTGGATTGAGCTTGACCCTGAGTATTATGCCGGGATACACGAACGCGCCGCAGTCCACCTCGTCGCCGCGCCTTACAAACTCGCATACCCAATTCAGGTCGCTGTCGAAATGGCCTTCCTCTATGGTGAGCGCGGCAAGCTCGGTGGAAGCCCTGCTCATGTAATTGGCATACGGGCGCGTGTCGTAGGGATCGGCGCGCCTCAGGAAGCGCGCGGTGAAGCCCACGCCCGCGATGAAGAACTCGTCATCGTTCGCCTCATACACTATGGCGCGTCCGCGCTGGTCGAAGAGCGAATGGTCGTCGGCGAGCCTGTGGCACACGCGCATGTTGTAGCCGAGCAGGTAACCCTTGCCGTTTCGGTTGGTAAAGTTGAAGGTTATGTGCCACTTTTTTCTGAGCACATGTCTTAGCGTCTGGTATTCGTCCTGCGAAACGGCGAATATCCTGTCCGTGCCGCCGTATCTGAGCAGCGCCGGCGCCATCATCGAAAGCATCTGCATGGAGTCCGCAACCGGCCTGGCTTCGTCCACCAGCTCTCCGTCGGTCTTCAGCACATGCTCGGCACCAAAGCCGCAGATGCCTATAGCCCCGAAATCTGCCGCCGCGTGAAGTATGTTGACCGCGAAGGCGTCGCCCGACGTGCCCGTTTCGGGTATGAAAAGCGGATTGTCTGGGCGCGTGTGCGAGGCGCAGATTCTGAGGTAGCCGGACTTGTGGGGCAGGTATACGTCCGGGGCGCATATCGAGATGCTCGGCGCGCCGCGCTTGTATACGTCTATCATCCTGCCTACGGGGCTTCCCGAGGAATAGCTCTGCCCCGCCAGCTCCTGCCTGAGCTCGCCTACCACGGCGTTCAAATACATGGGCAGATTGTACACGCGCTTTCCTGCGGACGCGATGTTCTCTATCACTTTTGCAAAGCTCCAGCAGGTGAATACCTCGTGGGCATGGCGGCCGAAGTGCTCGTACCAGTCCCTGCCTTTGTCCCTGGCGCCGCTGTCCGGGATAACGAGATCCATGAGCGCATCCGGCACGCCTTTGTCGAATTCGGCCTGCGCAGCCCTGGAATAGCAGCGGTCGAGGGGATATATGCCTATTTCGTTTTCGACCTGCACGGCGATAACGGTTCGGTATTCCTCATCCACACGCTTTACGGTCTTCATAAGCTCGACGAACGCGCGCTTGTCGGCCTCGTAGCATTCGGTACAGAAAGGTGAAATCTGCGCGGTCACCTGTCCGTCGGGACCCTGTGCCAGCCAGAACCTCTCCGGATCGGCTTTGACCCATTCGGGCATATATGTGATGTCGGCGTTTTTGCTCGAGCCGAACCAGAGCAGCACGAGCTTCAGCGACGCGCTCCTCACCCGCTCGATCAGCTTTTCCACCTCGGAAAAATCGTAGACTCCCTCGCTCGGCTCTGTCTTATACCAATAAATCGGCACCTCGAGCGTGTTGCCGTGGTACTTTTTGACCGCTTCGATTGCGGCATCTATCATCTCGTCACAACAAAAGCTTGAATTATGTGCCTGCAAGCCGAGCACATAGATAGGCGAGCCGTCCCTGTCCTTGAAGATAGTTTCCATGCGAACCCTCCTTCGCGGTATGGGCGCCGTAAAAGGCGCATATATGTTCTTCAGCGCCGACCGAGCTTATATATTACATATAATAATCTATACTTGTTAACATAATATTTCAATGCATTTTTGCGCAAAGATTTTGCAAAATCGAACATTATTGCGTTTTTATGCGCAATCAAACAGTGTGCACGCGCCAATCGAAACAGAGCGCACACGGGAGAATACACCAATTTGATAGAGAAAAGGCGTGCAATAATAAAAGGCGCCACGCCCCAAATTGCGGGGCGCGGCGGGTTTAGAAGGGTGTTATGTCTGCGTTTTTTGTTTCACAGCGCTTTGAATTGCATATGCTGCGATTGGGTCATACGCCCGTTTATTCGGCGTTGCCCTTCGTCAGCTCGTTCAATATCATCATCAGCGTGTGCTTGCTGCCCTCCGCCACGGCGCCGGTGCAGCTGGGACAGCCGTCTATGCAGGGGCAGGAGGAGAGCATGCGCAGCGCTTCCTTAAAGAACATGTCGTTTGTCTCGTACACCCTGTCGCTCAGGCCTATGCCGCCCGGGATATGGTCGTATAGGTAGAGCGTGGGCTTGTCCGAAAATGTGTCCTTTACGTGATAAACCACGCTTATGTCGTTTACCGCGCACATGAGGAACATGGGCGCTATGTGCCTTAGCAGGTAGCTCAGCGCCACCATCGCGTTTTTGAGCTCGTCCTTGCCGTAC
>JAFPYA010000011.1 GCA_017412445.1 Clostridia bacterium | reverse complement strand
TTCGAGCGTTCACAGCGGCGATATAGTTGCGCTCGCGGGCAAGATGGACACAAACGCCGTGGACGTGCCACTGTGGATAAACGAAATACAGGCGCGCGGCGCAAAGGCCTTTTTGGATACAGAGGGCGAAGCACTGAAATCAGGCGCATCCGCCGCGCCCTTCCTGATAAAGCCAAACGAGTATGAATTCAGGTATCTTACGGGCGCAAAGGACGCTGACATCGATGATTTGATTGCCTCCGCCCGTTCATATGCTGCTTCAAGCGGTATAGAGTTTATCGCGCTGTCGCTGGGAGAAAACGGCGCGGCACTGATTTCTGGCGGCAAGTGTCTTGTCGCAAAAGCCCTTTCCGTGCCTGTGGTAAGCACTGTCGGCGCGGGGGACAGCATGATGGCGGCGCTGTGCTATGCCTTTGATAAGGGCATCAGCTTTGAGGACGCAGCGCGGCTTGCCGTGGCTTCGGCCTCTGCGGCGGTGGGCTGTCCCGGCACGCTAAGCCCTTCGAGGGAACAAATTAACGCACTGATAAACCGAATAGAAATAAGGAGCATCACCTAAATGAGCGAAGTAATGATACAGGCGCACAGAGGCGCAAGCGCATACGCCCCCGAAAACACGCTGCCCGCGTTTAAGCTGGCGGTTGAGATGGGCGCAGACGGCATAGAATGCGACATACACCTTTCAAAGGACGGCAGGTTCATAGTCTGCCACGACGAGACGGTTGACAGGACCTCCGACGGCACGGGCAGCATACCGTCCATGACCCTTGAAGAAATCAAGAAGCTCGATTTCGGCAAAAAGACCGATGCGTGCTTCAGCGGCACGCAAGCGCCCACGCTCGAGGAAATGCTGGACGTGGTCAAGGTGATGAAGGTAATAAACATTGAAATCAAGCGCTTCGAGCACGAAATGGGTCTTGACGCGTCGCTGAACATGTTTTACGATATAGTGGTCTCTTACGGCATACTCGAAAAGACCATAGTTTCATCCTTTGACAAGATTGCGCTTAAGCGCTTAAAGGAATTGCATCCGGACGTATACACCTGCCTGCTTTACAGCAGTCTGAAGTCGCCCGCTTCGACTGCGCAAAAGATAGGCTGCAGCGCCATTCACCCGCATTTCAGCTATCTCACCAAAGCCACGGTGAACAGTGCCCACAAGCGCGGCCTCAAGGTCAACTGCTGGACAGTGGACGACCCGGGCGATATACGCCGCATGATAAAAATTGGCTGCGACGGCATTATTTCAAACAAGCCTGACGTAGCCTTGAATATTAGGGACGGAAAAGCTTAATACGATGATTAAACGTTCAAGATACAAGCGTCAGTGGCTGGTGGGCGATGAGGGCAAGTGGCTGCTTATAGTTCTTTTAGTCTTTGCCTTCCCGGTAGGACTGTACATAATGTGGGACGAGAGCAAGTGGAAGCTCTGGCTCCGAATACTCGTTTCCGTCGTTTGGACTGCGATAATCGTGTTTGCGATAGTGCTGCTGACCGGTGTGACCGAGCCTGAAAAGGGCAGCGTCGTTATCAACTCAAAGGTGCTCGGCACAATCGAGGTAACCATAAATAGTGAGGACATGAACGCAGGCGACATAATCGCGGAGAAGAAAAGCGTGAAGCTCATGCTTGCGCCCCTACCGCCGGAGGACCTGCCGGAGACCTCAAAGCTATTGCGCAGCAGCACCGAGGAAAGCAAGCTCATCTCCGAGCCCACGCCCACGCCTAAGCCTACGATGGTCTACTGCAACGATAACGGTAAATACTATCACCTTGCCGGCTGCCGCTACGTAATGACCACAACGCCGCGCGTCACGCTCACAGCGGCCAAAAACGCGGGCAAGACGGCTTGTCCCGACTGCAAACCTCCCAAGGAGGAAACTTACGAAAACAATTAAACTGCTTGTTTAGAAATTTCAACAGGAGGTCGACACAATGGGTAAACGTTTCAGAGTAGGTATCATCGGCTGCGGCGGCATAGCCAACGCCAAACACATGCCCTCCATACGCGAGGTGGGAAAGGCCGACATGGTGGCGTTCTGCGACATAATCGAGGACAGAGCGATTAAGGCCGCGCAGGACTTCGGTACGCCTGACGCGAAGGTGTACACCGATTACAAAGAGCTGCTCAAGGATGAAACTATAGACGTTATTCACGTCTGCACGCCCAATCGCTCCCACGCGCAGATAAGCATAGACGCGCTTGAAGCCGGCAAGCATGTAATGTGTGAAAAGCCCATGGCGAAGACTGCCGAAGACGCCAGACGCATGGTAGAGGCGGCAAAGCGCACCGGCAAAAAGCTGACGATAGGCTATCAGCACAGGGCAAAGCCAGAAGCAATATTCCTGAAAAGCGTGGTCGAGCGCGGCGATCTGGGCGAAATCTACTACGCTCACGCCTACGCCATCCGCAGGCGCGGCACTCCCAACTGGGGCGTTTTCCTGAACGAATATGAGCAGGGCGGTGGCCCCCTGATCGACATAGCCACGCATTCCCTCGACCTTACGCTCTACCTCATGGACAACTATGAGCCGCGCATGGTTGTAGGCACCTGCTACAAAAAGGTCGAAAACCCGCAGGAGGGTAACCCCTGGGGCGGCTGGCCGGAGGGCGCAAACACCATGGAGGATGCCGCCTTCGGTTTCATTGTGATGAAGAACGGCGCCACCATAAACCTTGAATCCAGCTGGGCGCTCAATACAATAGAGCCTGTGCCAGAAGGCAGCGTGCAATTGTGCGGCACGAAGGCCGGCGCACAGATTAAAGGCGGCCTGAGCATCAACAAAGCCGAGTTCGGCAGGCTCGTGGATATAAAGCCCGACATGAGAACGGGCGGCGTAAGCTTCTACGCCGGCACCGGCTCCTCGCCGCAGGTCACAGAGGCGATGCGCTGGTATAAGGCGCTTGAAGATGACACCGACCCTGTTGTAAAGCCCGAGCAGGCCTGTGTGGTTAGCGAAATCCTTGAAGCCATCTACACCTCGGCCAAAACAGGAAAGCCCGTGTTCTTCGACTGATCAAAACGTCAAAATAACAAAGCGCTTCTTTTTGAAGCGCTTTTTTTTTTTCATGAACGCAATCTGGCAAGGCTTGTTTAATTCTTGACTTGCACTTGCGACAGATAGTATAATACGAAAGCAACTAATCGTAAGGGCTCTTGCCGGGGAAAAGGGGAGAAGGGCTTAAAACAAAGCCTTCAAGACCTTGACGCTTATATGCCGGAGGATAATATGATTATTGAAACCGTAAACACTATTTCTTTTTCGATGAATTATTGCCGCTTCGGGCGCGGAGAGAATGCGCTTGTGATATTGCCTGGACTCAGCGTGCAAAGGGTACTCGGCGCAGCGGAGGCTATTGCCGAGGCGTACAGTCCGCTCGCGGAGCACTTTACGGTCTATGTGTTTGAACGCAGAAATGATTTGCCTGCGGCTTATTCTGTTTGCGACATGGCACGCGACACCGCCGAGGTGCTTGAGGCGCTGCATATAGAAAGTGCGGCGCTGTTCGGTGCGTCACAGGGCGGCATGATAGCCCTGAAGATCTCAATCGAGCATCCCGCGCGCGTATCAAAGCTTATACTCGGCAGCGCCTGCGCTCGTGTAACGGACGCGCTCGACAAAACGGTGGAGGGCTGGCTTCAGCTGGCTGAGCGCAGGGACGCGCTGGGGCTTTACATGGCCTTTGGCTGCGCCGTATATCCCCAAAACGTGTTTGAACAGTCAAAAACGCTCCTTATGCAGGCCGCCGAAAACGTTACTGACAAGGATTTGCAAAGGTTCACAATACTTGCCCAGGGACTGAAGGGCTTCGACGTGCTTGGGGATCTTAACAGAATAGCCTGCCCCGTACTGGTGCTGAGCTCAAAGGACGACAAAGTTATGGGCAGCGATGCGTTTTATGAACTGAACAGCAATTTGCATAAATGTGAGCATCATGTATATGACGGCTACGGTCACGCAGCTTACGATCTCGCGCCGGATTACAAAGCGCGTATGCTTTCTTTTCTTCTGAATGATAAAAAATATCGTAAACGTGAAACAAATTCCGAGCATCCCGCGTCAAAGCGTTGACGAAACAAAAAGGAGCGATTTACATGAAGCTTAGAACCTTTACAGCACTTATGCTGGCGCTGGTGTTCATCTTTTCGCTTTGCGCAGAGGCGAGCTATACGCCCGTATACACCGGGCTCACGGATCAGATAGCCACGCGTTCGGGTCCGCACACGGATTACAACGAGCTGGGCGCGTTTTTCAGCGGCAACGACTGGAAGAATGTAACCGTGAGAGCCTATTCGATGGCCTATAACAACAACATCTGGTGGGTGCAGATCGGCTTTGAGTACAGGGGAACATCGTACAGAGCCTATACGAGCGCCAAGCGGCTCACGACCGATACGAGCTATCTGCCCGTGGAGCAGCAGATAGGCTCCGCCTACATAACATACGACATAAAGGGTCTGACAGGTCCCGGCAACGAGTACAAGCCGACCACCTATACCGTAAGGAACGGCCTGCTCGTGGATGTTTATGACATTGAAAACGGCTACGTGCAGATCGACTACCTCGACAAAACCACCCTTTTCAGGCACAGGTGCTGGGTGCCGGAGAACGTCGTCAACTGGAACGGCGCAAGGCCGTCGTCCTACGTCACGCCTTCGCCTACCCCTTACTACAGTTACACAACACCCACACCTTATTATAATTACACCACGCCTACGCCTTACGTGCAGCCGACGCAGCCATCGTGGAATGGCAACGACTGGTCTTACACGGGCTTTACGGGCGAAGTGAACTTTAGGGAAAACGACACATTCGTCCGGAGCGAAGACGATACGTACCTTGTTGTTACATCGAATGTGGATTTGAACGGCATCGCCATGATAGAATTGACGCTGCTTGATCAGATCACTTACCACAACCTGTACCTCTACATGGACAGCTACAATCAGGGCAGCTTTATGACCCTTGACGGAAAAGAGGGCGTGATATACTTCTACGACAGCTACGCCGTTCTCAGAATGGATCTGAGCTTTGCTGGTTTGGACAACGAGCTTATGCTCTATAAGACATCTGCAAGCGAATAATAAGCCTTAGTATCGCAAAAGCCTCTCCCACTGCGGGTCGGAGAGGCTATTTTGTTTTGCATTATAAACGAAAAACACGCCCGAAAGCGTGTCATTTAAGCGGTAGACGAGACTCGGACTCGCGACCTCCACCTTGGCAAGGTGGCGCTCTACCAACTGAGCTACTACCGCACAATTCTTTCAAGCGGGTGATGGGAATCGAACCCACGTATCCAGCTTGGAAGGCTGGCGCTCTACCATTGAGTTACACCCGCATAAGCGGTAGACGAGACTCGGACTCGCGACCTCCACCTTGGCAAGGTGGCGCTCTACCAACTGAGCTACTACCGCA
>JAFPYA010000155.1 GCA_017412445.1 Clostridia bacterium | reverse complement strand
TATCTGTTAAAACTGTATAGCTCATAAAATTTACCTCTTTAGTTCATCTAATAACCAATATTATTATAGCGCGATATAATAAATATGTCAACCGCGAAATTTGATTTTACTATTGCAAAGTGGGTACAAAATGATGTATAATTGTGAACAAGGAGATGTGATTATGGGATACGATACGTCATTGGTTGCGGGCAAGCTCAGGCGCTGGGAGTTTTACCTGGACAGATTCCGCCTGCCCGCGTGGAATCAGATACCCGATTTTGGCTTGTACATGGAGCAGCTTATACTTCTGCTCAAGGACTACCTCGACTACCTGCCGCCGGAATTAAAGGAGGAGCAGTTCATAACCGCCTCCACCATAAACAACTATGTGCGCACCCACGTGATGCCCGAGCCGGTCAAAAAGCGCTACTACCGCGTGCACATCGCGTACATTATAATAATACTAACGCTCAAGCAGTCGCTCAGCATAGCGCTGATCCAAAAGATAATACCGATGGGGCTTACCGACGAGGAGGTGGAACACACCTACACCGTCTACGCCCAGCGTCACAGTCAGGCGGCCGCCTATTTTATGGAGCAGGTTCGCTCCGCCGCCGGCCCCATTCTCGGCCACAGCGACAGCGTTGACGGCGCCGTGTCAGACCCCGCGGAGCTGATCGCTCTCTCCGCAATAATAAGCGGTTTTTCGCGCCTGATGGCGGAAAAGCTCCTCCTGCTCGAGGGCAAGGATCTTTCGACCGGCGGCAGCATCGCGCTAAAGGGCCTGCATCACGACAGCAGGACAAACGAAGCGAAGTAGCGCACGCAAAAACCCCAAATCGGTGGTATATACTTCCTAAGGAAGCGCCTTCCTCCGCAGCGATACAAGGCAATTGACCATACCGAACAGGATGTTATAATCATCCCAACAAAATGTAATCTGCCGACAAAACTGCTGCCAATGAGGTTACGAAAAAATGGCAACTATGACGCGGGAACAGGCAAGACGTTTAATCCTCAGCAAACAGGGACTGTTGGGGAAATATCGTTTTGTCGGAAAATCAGGAGCGTACCAGTATATATGTCAGGCGGGTTGCATTCAGTTTGATCCCGTGGACGTATGCGGTAAAAACGCCGAACTGACCCTGCAATCCCGTGTACGTGGATTTACAAGAAAGATGCTTGCGGATCTTCTGTATAAAGATCGTTTGCTGGTTGATTATACCGACAAGGAGCTTTCTATCTGGCCGAGGGAAGACTGGCCTTATTTCTCAGCTTATCGTGAAATGAGCAAAATGCACGGTGCAGGCTTTCAGGGTATTCCGGAGTTGGAAGAACAAGCTGTTGCTTATATCCGTGAGAATGGCCCGGTAAGCAGCGATACTCTCCCGATCCAGGGAAAAGTGTTCTGGCATTCTTCTATGCATTGGAGCGGAAACTGGCAAGGAACATCGCCTGCGGCCAGATCGGTACTGGAACAGTTATATACAGATGGCGTTTTGCTGATTCATCATAAGAGCGGTTCGCGAAAGTTTTATGACCTCGCAGACAAATACTTCAGCCAGGATCTCCTGAATGCCAAGAACCCTTGTCCAGATGAAATCTCATTCCTTGAATGGCGGATCAGGCGACGGATCGGAGCAGTCGGTTTGCTGTGGAACAGACGGTCAGATGCTTTTCTCGGCATTAAAATGACGACCGAGCAGAGAAATACGGCGTTTGAAAAACTGGAAGTTGAGGGAGCAATTCGCAAAACGGAAGTTGAAGGGATCAGACATCCTGTGTATTTTCTGACAGAAGACCTTCCATTAGTCGAAGCGGTTTTATCTGATGCCGTTGATTCCCGGCCGCGCCTTGAGTTTCTTGCTCCCCTAGATCCTATGCTATGGGACAGAAAGCTGATTGAGGCGATCTGGGATTATCAGTATTCATGGGAGATATATACGCCTGCTGAAAAAAGAAGGTTCGGCTATTATGTCCTGCCGATGCTTTATGGCGAAAAGATGGCGGGGAGGATTGAAGCTTCAGCAGACAGGAAAACGGAAACACTTGTCGTAAAAAACATCTGGTATGAGTCAGGGATTCGTCAAACAAAAAAACTGAATGAAGCCGTTGACGCGGCTCTCAGGCGTCTGGCAAAGTTTAATGGTTGCAGTCGAATTACGAAATAATTCGAGGCCAGTATAGAATCCAGCTTGCAGCATATGGGATCAGGTGTATGATCCGCCTGACACTGGCTTAAACAAAAACCGTGGCACCTTCCTTGCGGATGGTGCCACGATGTGTTTTTTCATGCTTTGGCTTAGTCTTCGCTCTTAGCGGTGACCGCGATGTGCAGCTCCTCAAGCTGCTTGGGCAGCACCTCGCTGGGCGCGCCCATCATCACGTCCTGAGCGTTCTTGTTCATGGGGAAGGGGATGACCTCGCGTATGCTGTCCTCGCCCGCCAGAAGCATCACCATCCTGTCCACGCCGGGAGCGATGCCCGCGTGCGGCGGCGCGCCGTAGCAGAACGCGTTGTACATGGCGGGGAACTTGCTCTTCACGTCCTCCTCGCCGAGCCTCACCAGCTCGAAGGCCTTTATCATTATCTCGGGATCGTGATTTCTGACTGCGCCGCTTGAAAGTTCCACGCCGTTGCACACGAGGTCGTACTGGTCGGCGATGACGGTCAGAGGATCGATTTCGCCCCTCTCGGCCTTTTCAAGCACCTCAAGGCCGCCTATAGGCATGCTGAACGGGTTGTGGCAGAACTCAAGCTCCCCGCTCTCGTCGCCGATTTCGTACATCGGGAAGTCGATAATCCAGCAGAACTCGTACTTTTCCCTGTCCATGTGCCCTTCGCAGGCCGCGCCGAAGAACTTAATCATCACGCCCGCCATCTTCACGGCGTATTCGCCTGCGGAGACCACGACCAGAGTGTTAGGCGCAAGCGAGATGAGCTTTGCAAGCTCCTCTTCCTTGCCCTGTACGAATTTGGCTATGCCGCCCGCGATTTTGCCCTCGGCGTCGGTCTTGAACCAGTAGCCCTTCACGCCAGACTGCACCTCGCAGTCGCCAAGCAGCTTTTCAATCTGCTTGCGGGTGAGCGTGCAGTTGCTTATGTCTATCGCCTTTACGGTCTTGCCGCGCAGAGCTTCCATTTCGCAATCCGTAAACAGATGGCTTATGTCCTTGCTCGTCAGGTCTATGCGCAGGTCGGGCTTGTCGCTGCCGTAGGTGGCAAGCGCGTCAAGATACTTTATCCTGCGGAAGGGGGCTTCTGAGGCGCGGGAATACTTGCCGTACTTTGCAAAAATGGGCGGCAGCACCTGCTCAAGCACCGCGAACACGTCCTCCTTGCCGGCAAACGCCATCTCCATGTCCAGCTGGTAGAATTCGCCGGGGGAGCGGTCGCCGCGCGCATCCTCGTCGCGGAAGCAAGGCGCTATCTGGAAATACTTGTCAAAGCCGGACGCCATGAGCAGCTGCTTGAACTGCTGGGGCGCCTGAGGCAGCGCGTAGAATTTGCCGGGATGCTTTCTGGCGGGTACGAGGTAGTCGCGTGCGCCCTCGGGGCTGGAGGCGGTCAGTATGGGGGTGGTTATCTCCATAAAGCCCTGCTCGGTCATGGCCTGCCTGAGCGCCGCCACCACCTGACTACGCATGATTATGTTGCGCTTGACCTCGGGGTTTCTGAGGTCGAGATAGCGGTACTTGAGCCTCTGGGTTTCGTCGGCCTCGCGGCTGCGGTTGATTTCAAAGGGTAGGCTGTTGTAGCGGCAGCGTCCCAGCACCTCTACCTTGTCCGGCACGACCTCTATGTCGCCGGTTGGCAGCTTGGGGTTTTTGTTCGAGCGCTCGCGCACCACGCCCTCAACGGCGATGGTGGTCTCCTTGTTTTCGTTAAGCACTGCCTTGAGCGTTTTTTCGTCCTCTATGACCAATTGCGTGGTGCCGTAGAAGTCCCTCAGCACGACGAAGGCCAGATTGCTTCCGACCTCGCGCACGTTCTCCATCCAGCCGGCCAGCTTCACGCGCTTGCCTGCGTCGGACAGCCTCAACTCATTGCAGTTGTGAGTTCGCATAGTTGACATGTGAC
>JAFPYA010000154.1 GCA_017412445.1 Clostridia bacterium | reverse complement strand
TCATAGGCGCACCCATGTACGCAAGGGACTACTACGACGAAAATAAAAGCGAAAAGGACAACATAGCCCTGTTCACCAAGGCGCTCAGGGACAAGATAATCGAACTTCGAGGTTCGCTCAATGGCTGAAAAAATCGCAAAAACGTATATTGTATACGATTTTATCTACATAACCGCGGGCATACCGGGGGTGATATTCTTTCGCCCCAAAAACGTGTACGCTTCGCCTGAGGCCAAAGAGCGGATAAAGGGCGGCGCGATAGTTACAGCAAACCACTCCGGGCTGTTCGACCCCGTATACCTGATGATGTCCATACGCTACAGGCGGCACCACTTCGTGTGCCTCGACTCCTTCTTTGAGGGCAGATTCAGGGGCTGGCTGTTTTCACAGTTTCACTGCATACCCATAAACCGCGAAAACTTTTCGATGGCACAGCTTAAGCGCATTACCGGTGAGCTTGATCAGGGGCGCATGGTGACAATGTTCCCCGAGGGTCACGTGAGCGGCGGGCAGCTTTCGCCGTTCAAATCCGGCGTGATACTCATGGCGCTTCGCAGCGGAAAGCCCATAGTGCCCGTGTACACGCTGCCGCGAAAGCACTGGTACAGCCGCCTCGTCACGTTCATAGGCGAAAAGTACAGCGTAGTCGACGACATAGGACAGCGCCCCGCGATGGGCAAAATAGACGAGGCCGCAAGGAAGCTCGAGGCGCGCGAAAAGGCGCTTCAGGAGATGGCCGAAGAATACGCGGCGCGAAGGGAGAAGCATTAAATGAAGTGGTGGCCCGTTTCTCCCAGACCCGGGGATATGGTGCGCGTGCACGTAAGCGGCGTGTGGCATTACGGCATATATATAAGCGACGACAGGGTGATACAGTTCGGCTGCCCGCCCCGGGGCGACGCCGTGCCCGCACAGGACATACGCGTGGTCGCAACGAGCGCCGCCGAATTTGCCGGCAGAGACATAATAGAGACCGCGCAGCTTTCGTTTATAGAGCGGCTCAGGCGCCTCTCTCCCGAAAAGACGATTATTGCCGCCGAAAGCAGTTTGGGCGAGGGCGGCTACGACCTTATAAACAACAACTGCGAGCATTTCGCCTACCGCTGCGTGTTCGGCAAAAAGCGCTCCAGGCAGGGCGAAAAGGCGCTTGCAGACGCCGAAATTGCGCCGCAATTGTGGCTGAGCCCCCTGCCGGAGAGTCTCGACGAGGGCACATACGGCACGCTTTTGCCGCCCGCGCGCAGGGAGTACGTGCTCGACGCGGGCAACCCGCGCCTGAGGCTCAGGCGGGCATGGGACTGGCTCGCGCTAAAGAGCCTCGTTAAGGCCGCTTCCGGCCTGAACCTTGACGACATAAACGCGCATCGCCTCGAAAACGGCAAGTGGGTCGCCGACGGGATTGAGTTTTCGCTCTCCCACTCCGACAACTGGGTCGCCGTGGCCGTGAGCGGCACGCCCATAGGCGTAGACATAGAAGAAATCACCGACAAACGCCTAAGCAGCATAGTGCGCGCCAAAGGCCACATGCTGAGCTGCGGCGAGAGCGCTGAGGACGCTTTAGAGCTGCTCGCGCTCTGGACGCGCAAGGAGAGCCTGTACAAGCAAGGGGGCAAGGGCGCGTTTGACCCCCGCGCCATCCCGGCAAAGGGCGAAGGCGCATTCAGCTTCGTCTGCCCGGACGGAATAATGCTTTCGCTGGCCTGCGAAAAGCTTCCGTCGAGGATGCTATTGTGGGACGGAACGCGGCTTAAAAGCCTTGACGCCGAGCGCTTTGAGTTTAAGAATGTGGAGGGCACATGCTGACGGTATTTCTCTGCCTGCTCGGCGCGTTCATACTCCTCGTGCCTGCGCCCGCCTTCGCGCTGCTGATGCACCTGACGCGGCACTGGCGCATTCGCGACTTTGATCAGATGCCGCCCGAAAGGCTCGAAAACAGCCAGTACGCGCCGTATTTAAGCCAAATCTTCGGCGACATGGAATACATGCGGTCGCTCAAGTATGAAAACGTGAGCGTGACCGCAGACGACGGCACGTCTCTCAGGGGCAGGCTCACGGGCAATAGCGACAGGCTGATATTGCTCGCGCACGGCTTTCACACGACGCCGTTTAACAATTTTGCTTCGATTGCCCGCGCATACGTCGAGAGCGGCTTCAGCGTACTGCTCATAGACGAAAGAGGCCACGGCGAAAGCGAAGGGCACACAACCTTCGCCCTGAAGGAAGAAAGGGACATGCTCGCCTGGGCCGCGTGGGCGCAGAGTGAAGAACGCTTCAAGGTGTTCGCCTTTCACGGCATATCCATGGGCGGCGCGGCGCTGATAATGGCCTCCGACAGGCTGAACCAGCCAAAGCTGCGCGCGCTGGTTTGCGACTGCGCGTACTACTGCCTGAACGTGCAGATGGCGAAGGTAAAACAGATGCAGTCGCTCCCCGCAAGGATCATCTCCCCGTTTTTGAAGCTCTTCATGCGCCTGATTTACGGGGAGGACAGCGCAAAGGACGGCCTTAAAGCCCTCGCCAAAGCGCAAAAGCCCATAGTTTTCCTCGCGGGCGGCGCGGACGGCGTGGTATCGGCCGAGACCGTAACGGCCGCAAAAAACGCTTGCGCTTCCCAAAGCGAATACTTTTACGTACCTGAAGCGCGGCATACCCTCGTATGTGTTGCCGGCGGAGACGAGCTCCGCGGGCGGCTTATAAATTACCTGAACATAAAATTTTCAGAAACGGAGTGAACGAAAATGCAACACTTTACAATAATGGCGGACGCCTTCAGCGATCTGGGCGAGGAGCTTCAGAAGCAATATGACATAGTCGTGGTGCCCTGTCACATAATGCTGCCCGGCGGCAAGGACATTCCCTCCTTCCACACCTGGGAAAAGTTTGACAGAGAGAAGTATTACGCCGACCTCAAAAACGACCCTCAGGGCTTTGCCACCTCCCCCGCCAACGTCGCCGAATTCATGCAGGCCTTTGAAGGCCCGCTCTCCAAGGGGGAGGACATACTGCTCGTGACCATTTCCGCGGGCATAAGCGGCACGCTGGGCTTTGCCGAGCAGGCCAAAAAGGAGATGCTCAAAAAGTATCCCGAAGCTAAAATCGCCTGCGTGGACTCCCGCCGCTTCGGTCCCGCGCTGGGGCTTTTGGCGATATACGCATCCGAGCAGAGGGCACAGGGCAAGAGCTTCGAGGAGACCGTGGAGTACCTCGAAAAGAACAAGAACTGCCTCCATCAGGCAGGCTGGCTGGACGATTTGTCCTTCGTGGCCAAGAAGGGTCGCATCTCCCACGCCAAGGCCTTCTTCGGCACGCTGGCCGGCGTAAAGCCCATAGGCGAATTTGACTACAACGGCCTGACCACCGTAATAGGCAAGGCCAAGGGCGCCAAGGCCGCCTACAAGCTGCTTTTGCACTACGTGGGCAAGACCGGCATAAATCTGAGCGAGCAGACGATAGTCATCGCCCACACCGACCGTCTGGAGCAGGCCAAGGTGTACGCCGACATGCTTAAGGAGGCCTTCCATCCCAAAGACATACGCATAAGCGAGGTCTTCCCCATGTGCTCCGTCAGCATAGGCCCCGGCCTCATGGCCGCCTACTACATGGGCACGCCCATAAGCGAGGGACTGGACAGCGAGCGCGCCATAATCGACGAATTTCTGAAGGCGGGCAAGTAATCGTTCAAGTAAAACAGCAAAGGATTTCACATCTGAATGAAGACCAAAAGAGTTGACGGCGCGCTGTTCGAAAGAATGATCAGAGCCGGCATGCACAGCCTGAGCGTAAAGGAGCGGGAGCTCAACTCCATGAACGTGTTCCCGGTCGCCGACGGCGACACGGGCACAAATATGCTCAACACCTTAAGAAACGGCATCAGCTGCGCGCACAGCACAGCTAACCTGAGCGAGTACCTGTCCATGCTCTCAAGCGGCATGCTTTTGGGCGCAAGGGGCAACTCCGGCGTGATACTGTCGCAGATATTCAAGGGCATACATCTCGAGCTTATAAAGCTCAGGGCCGCGAGCGTGGGCGAAATGCGAAACGCCTTTATACGCGGCTATAAGGTGGCCTACGAGAGCGTGCTGCACCCCGCGGAGGGCACGATACTGACCGTCTGCCGCGAGGGCATAGAGCGCGCCGTAAGGCAATTGAGGCGCATACCCGACGTTGAGACGCTGCTTGAAAGCTACATAAGCAACATGGAGCTTTCCCTTGCCGACACGCCGAACCTTCTGCCCGTGCTAAGGGAGATGGGCGTTGTTGACAGCGGCGGCATGGGCTACATTTGCATAATCAAGGGCATGCTGGCCTGCCTCACGGGCGAGGAATTGAGCGAGCCGCTTAATCAGGCCGCGCAAACCTCTGTCGAAGCGCCGGGCGCTTACCACGTGCCGGATCTGAGCCTGTTTAACGAAAGCAGCCGCTTCGAGCAGGGCTACTGCATGGAGTTCATACTACAGCGCATGAATTACGCGCCCTACCAGCAGGACTTCAGCGAGAGAAGCTTTACCGACATGCTTGAGTCACTGGGCAATTCCATTGTGACTGTGTTTCTTGACAGCAAGGTCAAGGTGCACATACACACGCTCAAGCCCGCGCCCATAGTCAGCTACGCCCAGAGGTTCGGTGAATTTTTGACCTTCAAGCTCGAAAACATGCAGCTTCAGCACAACGAGTACATGCTTGAGAAGCATGAGCACGCGCCTGAGGAAACCCGCGAGTTGCCTTTAGAGCACAAACAGACCGAAGTCTCTTATTCTCGGCCCGAGCCTGCGTTCGGCGTGATAGCGGCGGTGAACGGCGAGGGAAACGCGGAGATATTCAAAAATCTGGGCTGCGGCGAGGTGATAAACTGCTCCCCCACCATGAACGCCTCCTCCGAGGACTTTGTAAACGCCCTTGAGAGGCTTAACGCAAAGCACACGGTGATACTGCCCGGCAATCCCAATTTGCTTTTGGCCAGCCGTCAGGCCGCCGAAATCAGCGGCAGAGAAGTGACCGTGCTGCCCTCAAGGACGCTGCCCGAAAGCTACTTTGCCCTCGCCATGGACGTGCAGGATAGCGACGACATCCCCCGCCGCATAGAGGCGATGCGGGAGGGCATAAGCAGCATCGACACGCTGCTCATAGCCACCGCCGCCAAGAGCTTCGAGCACCGCGGCGTAAGCTACCGTATGGGCGACTGCGTGGTTATTCACGGCGGCGAGCCAGTGGTAACGGCGCTCACCGCCGAGGAAGCGGCGACGCGGGCGCTTGAGCTTATAGACGACATAGACGACAAGGAAAGCTGCATACTCTTCCGCGGTGCGGACGTGCCCGAAGCAAACGAGGCGCTCATGGAGAAAGCGATACGCGCCAGGTACCCCCTTCTCGAGTGCAGCTTCCTTTACGGCGGTCAGGCCATTTACGGCTGGATGATAGGGCTGGTATAGGAGGCACCGCATGATTTGGATACTTTGGGTCGTATTGGGGCTGATCGCTTCTTACCTGCTTTCGGTGGTGGTGATAGGCTTTATCGTATACAGCATACTGCTTTTGCGCACAAGCAAGCAAAAGTGGGCGCGCAAGCCAAGCATACCTGGCGACGAGGAATACATGCGCCTGTACGAGGACGGCATGAGGTGGCGCGAGGAGAACCTGTCCTTTAAGAAGGACGTAGCCATAAACAGCTGCGGCTACGCCCTCAAGGGTGAATACTTCGACTTCGGCTTCAGGCGCGCCGTGATAGTGATACCCGGGCGCATGGAGTCCTGCTACTACTGCTGCCACTACGCCGCGCCCTTCAAGGCGGCCGGCTGGAACGTGCTTACGATAGACGACCGCGCGCACGGCCTGTCTGAGGGCATAGTAAACTCGCTGGGCTATAAGGAGTACAGGGACATAATCGCCTGGGCGAAAATGTTGCACGACGACCTTGGCAACACTCAGGTGCTCCTGCACGGCGTGTGCATAGGCTCAAGCGCCGCGCTGTTTGCCATGACGAGCGGAGACTGCCCGCCCTATATGGTCGGCATGATCGCAGACGGCATGTATCAGCGCTTCCTCGACTCCTTCAACAAGCACATGGTTGAGGATAAGCATCCAAAGCCTCCGCTGGTCTATCCCATGATAATGCTGTACGTACGCCTGATAAGCGGCGCGGACGTAACAAACGACGGGCCCTTCTACCGCATAGACAGGCTCAAAAAGCCCGTGCTGTTCCTGCACAGCCGCGAGGACAGCTACTCGATACCTGAGAAGGCGCAGCAGCTGTTTGACAAATGCACCGCGCCCAAGAAGGTGGTATGGTTTGAAAAGGGCGCGCATTCGCGCGTGAGAATCAAAAATCCGCAGGCCTACGACGAGGCGGTTATCGCCTACCTTGCCGAGACCTACGGCGCTTGAAAAATACAATCTTTCAGGAGGAAAACACTATGGTATGTTCAAAATGCGGCAGGTACATAGGCGAAAACAGCCGCGTGTGCCCCTACTGCGGCCAGCCGATTGACGGTGAGGAAAGAAACATCACCGCCGCCACCACCCACGCGGGCCCCATGGGCAACCCCACCCCCACGCTGGTCTGGGGCATACTCGGCCTGTCCTTTTCTCTGACCTTCTATCTCAGCTTCCTTGGCATAATCTTCTCTGCCGTGGGTCTGCACAAGGCGAAGGTCTACAACCAGTTCACCAACTTTGCGCCCAGCAATCAGGTGCGCCACGGAAGGCGCCTGGCTATCGCCGGTCTCATCGTTGGCATAATACTGACTGTACTGTGCGCGATATTCATTATCTTGCTCATTACCGAAGCTTCATCCAGCAGTTACAGTTCTTCGTACTGGTACAACAACAGGTATTACTACTAAATCTCTCTGCTTAAGCGCAGCCCGCCGCAGGTGGTTTCCCCGCGGCGGGCTGCGCTATGTTTTAACCGGTATTTGAATTTGAGCGCCTCAGCGTCACTATTTCCCCGCGCTTAAGTGCTCCCGTTCATCTTTCAGTATGTCCTTCAAAAATTGCCCGGTATAGCTCTCCCTGACCTCGGCTACCTGCTCGGGCGTGCCCTTGGCCACGATGCGGCCGCCCAGATCGCCGCCCTCGGGTCCCATGTCGATTATGTAGTCGGCGGTCTTTATCACGTCCGGGTTGTGCTCGATTATTACAAGCGTGTTGCCCGCGTCAACCAGGCGGGAAAGCACCTCGTTCAGCCTTTCCACGTCCGCGGGATGCAGGCCCGTGGTAGGCTCGTCCAGCACGTAGAGTGTCTTGCCCGTGGCCTTGCGGCTGAGCTCGGTGGCGAGCTTCACCCTTTGCGCCTCGCCGCCGCTGAGCTGAGTGGAGGGCTGCCCCAGCTTTACGTAGCCCAGCCCCACGTCCACCATCGTCTGCAGCTTGCTTCTGAGCTTGGGCAAGGGCGCAAAGAACTCCAGCGCCTCGTCACAGGTCATTTCAAGCACATCGTATATGCTCTTGCCCTTGTAATGCACTTCCAGCGTCTCGCGGTTGTAGCGTCTGCCGCCGCACACCTCGCAGGGCACATACACGTCCGGCAAAAAGTGCATCTCTATTTTCACTATGCCGTCGCCGGAGCAGGCCTCGCACCTGCCGCCCTTTACGTTAAAGGAGAAGCGGTTAGCCTTGTAGCCGTGCGCCTTGGCGTCATTGGTGGTGGCGAATACGTCCCTTATAAGGTCAAAAAGCCCCGTATATGTGGCGGGATTTGAGCGCGGCGAGCGGCCGATGGGCGACTGATCTATGCAGATGACCTTGTCCAGCCGGTTCATGCCCTCTATGCCGTCGTGCGCGCCCGGCTTCTCCTTGGAGCGGTTGAGCGTCCTTGAAAGCGCCTTGAAGAGTATGTCGTTCACCAAAGAGCTCTTGCCGCTGCCGCTTAAGCCCGTTACGCAGGTCATCACCCCAAGCGGGAAGTCCACGTCTATCCCCTTCAGGTTGTGGGCGCGGGCGTTTTTCACGGTGATGAAGCCCGAGGGCGCTCGGCGCTCAAGGGGCATGGGCACGCGGCGCGCGCCGCTCAAAAACTGCCCCGTGACCGAGAAGGGCGTGTTCATCACCTCTTGGGGCGTGCCCGCCGCTACCAGATGTCCGCCGCCGCTGCCCGCGCCGGGCCCTATGTCTATAAGGTAATCCGCGGCCAGCATCGTCTGCAAGTCGTGCTCCACGACTATGAGCGTGTTGCCCAGATCCTTTAAGTGGCTCAGCGTCGCCAGAAGCTTTGCGCTGTCCCGCATGTGCAGGCCTATGGAGGGCTCGTCCAGTATGTAGGTCACGCCCACGAGGCCACTGCCTATCTGGGTGGCGAGCCTTATGCGCTGCGCCTCGCCGCCCGAGAGGCTGGCCGCGCCGCGCGAAAGCGTGAGATATTCAAGCCCCACGTCGCTTAAGAACCTGAGCCGCGCGTGCACCTCCCTGAGTATGGGCGCCGCGATAAGCCGTTCCTTTTGGCCGAGCTCGAGCTTATCGAAGAAGGCGAGCGCGTCGCGTATCGATTTTTCGCTTACCTCGGCGATGTTCGCGTCCCCCACGGTCACCGCCAGCGCCTCGGGCTTGAGCCTGCGACCATTGCATTCGGGGCAGGGCGTAAGGCTCATGTAGTCCTCAAGCTGCTCCTTGGAGGCGTCGCTGCTGGTCTCGCGGTAGCGGCGCTCGAGGTTGGTCACTATACCCTCGAAGGGGGACATAAAGCTGCTAACGCGCCCGTCGCGCTCGTATTCGCAGCGCAGCTTTTCGCCCTTTGTGCCGTAGAGTATCACATTCAGCTGCTGCGCTGTCAGCTCGGATACAGGCGCATCCAGGCTGAAGCCGTATTTCTTCGCCAGCGCGTCAAGGTACATCCTCGCCATGCTGCCGCCGTTTTCACCGCTGTCCCAGCCGCTGACCTTTATCGCGCCCTGATTGAGCGAGAGCGACCTGTCCGGTATGACGGTGTCGGGATCGACGGTAGTAAGATAGCCGAGACCCGAGCACACGGGGCACGCGCCGTATGGATTGTTGAAGGAGAACATGCGGGGCGTGAGCTCCTCGATTGATATGCCGCAGTCGGGACAGGCGTAAAGCTGGCTGAAGAGCATGTCCTCGCCGTCGACCACGGAGGAGATGACGAGGTTGTCGCCAAGCTTCAGCGCGGTCTCAACGCTGTCCGTAAGGCGCGTGAGTATGTCGTTTCTGACCACGAGGCGGTCTATGACTATTTCTATGTCGTGCTTTTTGTTTTTGTCGAGTGAAGGCAGGTCGCTCAGCTCGTACATCACGCCGTCTATTCTGCACCTTACGTAGCCGCGACGCGCCATGTCCTCAAGCAGCGTTGTATACTCACCCTTCCTGCCGCGCACGAGCGGCGCAAGTATCATTATGCGCGTGCGCTCAGGCAGCGCCATTATGCGCTCGGTAATCTGATCCACGCTTACGCGGTCGATCACCCGCCCGCACTTGGGGCAATGGGGCGTGCCGGCTCTGGCGTAAAGCAGGCGCAGGTAGTCGTGTATCTCGGTCACTGTGCCCACGGTGGAGCGCGGCGAGCGCGCCGTGGTCTTCTGGTCTATTGAAATGGCGGGCGACAGGCCGTCTATGCTGTCCGCGTCGGGCTTTTCAAGCTGACCCAAAAACTGGCGCGCATAGCTTGAGAGGGACTCGACGTAGCGCCTCTGCCCCTCGGCGAAAATTGTGTCGAACGCCAGAGAGCTTTTGCCGCTGCCGCTCAGCCCCGTGATGACCGTAAATTTGTCCCTCGGTATCATCACATCTATATTTTTGAGGTTGTGCACCCTCACGCCCCTGGCAGTAATGAATTTATCCATGAAATCTCCTTAAAAATATCGCTTGCAGCTTTTTATACCACAAACGGGTTATATCTGCAAGCGAATGAAGTGTGAATTATTATGAAGTTTAGCTTTTGCGATACCTGGCCAAAAGCTGCGCGAGCCTGCCTATGCGCTCGTAGGTTATCAGGCGGCAGAGAAGGTCGGTGAAGCGGCCGTACTTGCGGTACAGAAGGTTGAACAGCCAGTATGTCGCCCTCTGCGACCTGGCCGCGGGACGGCGGCGGATTATGTTTTTGAGGCTGTAAATCTGTTTATACATCCACAGGTAGCCGCGGTAAAGCTCGTCTGGCGTGAGCTGCTTGGGCTTAAAGACCACGTTTGCGGTGTTGTATTTGCTTAGATCGTCGGTGAGCAGGCGGTTTTCGGCCTTCATGCGCTCATAAAGCACAGTGCCCGGGTAGGGCGTGAGTATGTGGGAGGTGACGGTCTCTATGCGGTTTTTGACTATCCAGTCGAGCGTCGCGGGAAAGGTGGCTGGCGTGTCGCCGTCAAGGCCGAAGACGAAGCTCGCGTTTATCATTATGCCGCGGCTGTGAATCTCGTTCACCGCGCGCTCGTAGTCGCTTGTGCGGTTCTGGTTTTTGTGGACGCTGCCTATCGAGCAAGGGTCTATGCTCTCAAAGCCTATGAACAGGCTGCGGCAGCCGCTGTCGCGCATGAGGTCGAGCAGCTCGCTGTCCCACGCCACGTTTATCGAGGCAGCCGCGTTCCACATGAGCTTCATCGGGCGTATGGTTTTCAAAAACTCCATCGTCCAGGCGCGGTTGCCCACAAAGTTGTCGTCTATGAACAGTATGTGCCGTTGACCCGTGGCGCGGATATCCTTGAGCACATCCTCTATGGGACGGTTGACGTATTGATGCTCGCGGCCGCTGTTGTAGCAAAAATCGCATTGAAACGGGCAGCCGCGGCTGGTGTGCACCACGTTGCAGTAGAGGTAGGGCTGCGCAGCTATCATGTCGTAAGCCGGCGAGACGATGTCTTCAGACCTGAGCCTCCCCGCGCAGCGGTAGCGCTTTTTGAGCGTGCCGCGCTCAAGGTCGCGCATTATGTCCGGCCAGGTGCCCTCCGCCGCGCCTATGCACAGCGCGTCAAACGCGTCCTCAGGCACAGTGTCGGCGGCGGTGGTTATGTGTATGCCGCCCGCAACCACCGGGATGCCGCGTTTTCGGTATGCTTTTGCTATCTCAATCGCCCGGGGCAGCACGTCAACGGTAATCGAAAGTCCTACTATGTCGGGCGAGTCGTCCAAATGCACAGGCATTATGTTTTCGTTTTCCACTGTCACGCTGTGGCTGTCCCTCAGCACCGCCGCCACGGTGAGCAGCCCCAAAGGCGGCGCCATGTGCAGCTTTAGGTCGGTGTCCATCGGGCGCTTTATCATGCGCGGCTGTATGAGCTTTACATTCATTTGTCCGGCCTTCTGTACTCGAACAGGTCGCCCGGCTGGCAGGAAAGCGCCTCGCAGAGCTTTGCCATGGTGGAAACCTTTATCGCCTTGGCCTTGCCTGTTTTGAGAATCGAAATGTTGGCCAGCGTTATGCCCACGCGGTTTGAAAGCTCGGTCACGCTCATTTTGCGTTTGGCCAGCATCACGTCTATGTTGAATACGATTTCGCCTGCCGCGTCTCTCTCGTTTTCCATGCCTTACCTCCTCAGACCGTGAGGTCGCTTTGCTCCTGCAGCGCGGCGGCCTTGAGCACCAGATGGGACAGCGAAGCCGCGACTACCGCCACGGCGATACCCGCAAACACTACCATCAGCGAGGCCAGAAACACGCCCGGATGGCTCATGTTGAGTAAAAGCAGCGCTATGCTGCCCGCCATGAAAAACGCGGTGTCGCCCGTCGCCAGATACGATATTCGCTTGAGCGCGCGGGCGTTTTCAAAGCTGAATGATCGGTCAGCGCCTATCCTTCTGACTATTCCGAGCCCCAGCCACAGCACAGCGTAGCAGGGCACGCCCGTAAGCCACAAAAATATGAGCCAGGGCCAGTACGCCTTCTCGTATTCGGGATACTTTTGCGCAAGATCCCTGCCGCATATAGGCAAAACCAGAGCGTACACTGTCAGCCCGCATACCGCAACCCCCGCGATTATGATTATAAGCCACCTTGAAAGCTTCTTCTGTTCCATTTCTGTCTCCTCTCCAAGCTCGCTTCGCTTTTTGTCCGATGCCGCCATTATATCTCGTGTGTCGCGGTTTGTCAATATAATTTTATTGTAATTCAATAAATTTTTATCATTATTCCGCGCGCCGTGCAGAATTAAGCACCCCGTTTGTTATGCCGTAAACGTATAACAAACGGGGTGCAATTCAATCACCAAATGACTTATATTCTTTTATGCCATGATCAGATCGGCGGGAGCGCTATAGGCTCGTTCAGGAGGCTCAGACTCAGGGGCATGTCGCAGAGGATCTCGGGCAGGTGGGCGAGCTGCGAGGCTTTTGCGGTGGCAAGAATGTGCGGCAGCGCCCTTTGCGCCACGGCACGGTCGAGCGCCTCGATCTTGTCGCCGGTCATCAGCGGGCACACGGCGGCGCAGTACATATACATGTCATCCAGTGCTCTTGGCGTTATGCGCAGGTCTACCTCCTTAAGGCGGTTGACCAGCGTATCCATGCGGTCGCGTATCTCGGTGGGGATTTCGCCCGGAGTAAGGAAGACCTTCTTTACGCTCTCAAGGGACGGCGCGACGTCAGCAAGCGGTACGCGCTTTGACAACTGCCAGCCATTCCACTCGGGAAGCTTGAGCCTTATGAAGAACGCCCTGTCCAGCAGGCGCGGCTGCAGCGGGTAGCCCACCTGATCGTCGAGGCAGGTCATCATAAGCGTTATGCCGTCGCGCTTGGCCTCGTCCGCGAAGGCCAGCAGGCCGCGGGACTGGTCGGGCACACGCTTCATGTTTATGTCCTCAAGCAGCATGAGGCGCTGGGTCATCATGTCGTCGCACTTCAACTGCTCGGCAAAGCCGATGCACTTCTTGGCGTCGTCGCTGTCGCAGTCGAGGCGTGCAAAGCGGTACGCGTTCTTTTGCATAAGCCCCATTGCGCCCGCAAGCGCGTGGGCGGTGAAGCTCTTGCCGCAGCCGGTGGGACCGGAGAAGATGACTATGCTGCCTATCGCCATGCAGGCCAGAAGGTTCAGCGCCTCGTTGTTGTCAAGCTCCCTGCCGCCCTCCTCGAAGGCGCGGCGCAGGTCGCTGATCATCTGGGCACCGGTCATATCGGATGCCTGAGGAATGCCCATGGCGGAGTTGACGTTGAAGCTTTCCTCGTTTTTGAGCAACGCCGCGGCCTTGGTGAACATGGCGAATTTCAAAAACTCGCTGTCGAGCTTGGCCTTGCTCTCCTGCGTCATGAGCTTTTCGGCCTCGAGCTGCGCCTGTCTCGCGCTCTGTGCGGCTCTTTGCCGACTGACACATTCGTCCTTGAGGCGCTGCTCCCTCATCTCGAGTTCCGCTATCTCCCTGGCATGGGCGGCTCTGGTCTCCTCCATAAGCTCGCCCCGCTGGCGCGCGCGGTCGTTCTTTAATTTGTCTATCTCCCTGAGCAGCTCAAGACGCTCGGCCTCGAGGTTGTTCATTTCCCTCTGGTAACTGTCCTTGGGGACTATGCGGTCCTCGCTAACATGCACAAACGCCTCGGGCAAATCCTCGAGCTTGTTCATTTCCTTTATGAGCGCGCTTCGGGCCTCGGGCAGACGCCACGCTTCGTTCAGGGCCTTAGTCGCCCTTTCTATGGGGCTTATGACCGGCTCGCTGTGGCCGTCGCCCGCCACGTCCGCGCCCAGCTTTTCGATGCGGCTCTGGCGCCAGTGGGAATCTACCACCTCGCTCAGCGTCTTTGAGTGCCTCGGGTTGAGCCCCACCTGACCTTCGAAAAGCTCCCTGCGGGAGCGCCTCTCCTCAAAGCGCCTGTCCTCGTTTGCGGGCTCGGCCGGCCGGGTCTCGCGCGGCTTTGCGGCGGGCTTTGCCGCGGGCTTTTCGGGCGCAGGCTCGCTTCTCGGAGCTTCGGGCGCGCTTTCGGCCTCGGGCTTAGCCGCCTCTTTTTCGTTTTCCTGCGCGCTATGCTGTGCTTCTGGCGCACCTTCGGTGTGCGCGTCTGCGCTGCCTTCGCCGGCGGGTGCCTCCGCAGCGGCCTGCTCGGGCTGCCTTTGACTTGCGGCCTGAGCTCTCTCCTCGTTAAACAGCTTTTCAAGGCCCTCCGAAATGTAAAGCTCCACCTGCTCGCCGCCGCGCTCAAATATGAAGACCCTGCTTTCGTCCGCACTGAAGGGCTCGCGCATTGTGTCGCGTATAAAGCCGTAGATGACCTTGTCGGGCGTCAGATCCGGCACGTAGCTGCCTTTAAGCTCGTCTCCCTCGCGCAAAAGCACGCGGGGCGTATAGGCCACCTTGTTTTTGCCCGCGTCCTTTGATGAGAGCACCTGCATCACGTCGTATTCGCCCACCGCACAAATCACGTCGGAATAAACTATGCAGCGGTTGAGCTCGCCCCGTTCGGGCGAATAATTTTTGTTCGGCCTGATTTTTTCGTTCTCGTTGGGATGGCGCGTAAGGTCCATCAGGCAATAGCCGCCGAGCGTGCGCATGCGGTTTTTAAAGCGCATCGCCTCGTTTTTGTCCGGTACGATGCGTATGCCGCCCTCATCCGGGAACAGGCTCTGCTCGGTCCTTACGTCCCTCATGCCGCCTTCTTCAATGGTCATAAGCGGCCTGACCCTGAAATATGAACGCTGTGGGTTGTCCTCCTCGAGCTCGCACAAAGTAATTTTTCCGGGGAGTGTCATGCTTTTCGCCTCCTCTGCCTTTTTGCGAAAAAAATGATTAAAAATATGCGCGTAAATTTCACCTATTGCGACTATTATATTATATAACGAAAGTTGTTTTACGTCAACGAAAAATTTTTTCTTTTTTCCCCAAATTCTTTGTTTTATATATGGAAATTTCCACAGATTTAGTTTATAATAAGGCTGTGGAAAAATTTGCTTCAAGAAAGGGGCACAACTCATATGAGAAGTAAACAAATGATAGCCATGCTGCTCGCGGGCGGACAGGGTTCCCGTTTGGGACTTTTGACCCGCGTCATGGCAAAGCCCGCCGTTCCTTTCGGCGGCAGGTACCGCATTATTGACTTTCCGCTGTCCAACTGCACCAACTCCGGCATCGACACCGTGGGCGTGCTGACTCAGTACCAGCCTCTGGAGCTGAACAGCTACATAGGGTCGGGCGCGAGCTGGGATCTGGACCTGAACGGCGGCGGCGTATACGTGCTGCCTCCCTACGTGCAGGGCAGCGAGGGCCGCTGGTATTCCGGCACCGCAAACGCCATATATCAGAACCTCGGCTTTATAGACCAGTACAATCCCGAATATGTGCTCATTCTCTCGGGCGACCACATCTACAAAATGGACTACAGCCGCATGCTGGACGCGCACATCAAAAACGAG
>JAFPYA010000001.1 GCA_017412445.1 Clostridia bacterium | reverse complement strand
ACACTTAACGACGTATTGAGGCTCAAGGAGCAAAACGGCTTTTCAACAATAGCTATCACCCACGACGGCACAGCTCAGGGCGAATTGCTTGGCATAGTCACCAGCCGAGACTACAGAATAAGCCGCATGACCGGTTCGGAACCTGTGTCCAGCTTCATGACGCCCCTCGACAAGCTCGTTACCGCCCCTGACACGGTTTCACTGAAAGAAGCCAACGACATCATCTGGGACCACAAGGTAAACGCCCTGCCGATAGTGGATAAGGACGGGCACCTCAAATACTTCGTGTTCCGCAAGGACTACGCCTCCCACAAGGAAAACCCGCTCGAGCTTTTGGACGGCGACAAGCGCTTTTTGGTGGGCGCCGGCATAAACCCGCGCGACTCCAACGCGCGCGTGCCCGCGCTGCTTGAGGCGGGCGCGGACGTACTGTGCATAGACTCCTCCGAGGGCTACAGCTGCTGGCAGTCCGACTGCATAAAGTGGGTGCGCGACACCTACGGTGACAGCGTAAAAATCGGCGCGGGCAACGTGGTCGACAAGGACGCGTTCCGTTTTCTGGCGGACGCAGGCGCGGACTTCATAAAGATAGGCATAGGCGGCGGCTCCATATGCATCACACGCGAAACCAAGGGCATAGGCCGTGGTCAGGCCACGGCGGTAATCGAGGTCGCCGCAGAAAGAGACAAGTATCTCGAGGAAACAGGTGTCTATATTCCCCTTTGCTCCGACGGCGGAATAGTGTACGACCATCACATGACGCTTGCGCTGGCGATGGGCGCGGACTTTTTGATGCTGGGCAGATACTTCGCGCGCTTTGACGAAAGCCCCGGAGCCAAGGTGATGGTAAACGGCGCCTACATGAAGGAGTATTGGGGCGAGGGCAGCTCAAGAGCCCGGAACTGGCAGAGGTACGACCTGGGCGGCGCGGGCAAGCTGAGCTTCGAGGAGGGCGTGGACTCCTACGTCACTTACGCGGGCAGTCTGCACGACAACGTGGAATTAAGCCTTTACAAGGTAAAGAGCACAATGTGCAACTGCGGTGTAAAGACGATAGCCGAATTGCACAGAGACGCGCGTCTGACGCTGGTAAGCCCCACCTCCATAGTCGAGGGCGGCTATCACGACGTGACGCTACACACCAACACCACATCCATGAAGTAAAACGCTTATCTGAGATACAGCAAAACGGCGGCGGGCTTTATGTGCCTGCCGCCGCTTTTTTGCGATCAACTATATGTTGTCCGGGAAATCGGGAATGTCGGGATCGTCGGGATCGTCTTCCTGCTGTTCTTCTTTACTGTCATCAGGCACATAGCTTTCGGATTTTCTCAGCAGCACAAAGCCTCCCGCCGAAAGCACGCCGCCAAGCACCAGATTCACCCATTTCACAGACACAAAAAACAGCGTCCACGCAGAGCCGTTGCGGCGGCTCATGCTGATATGGCTGCCTTTGATAAAGCCCCAAAGCGACAAAGCGAGCAGCGCTATGCCAAGCAGCATCGCGATTGTGCTTATGACGCCGAGTTTTTTAGGAGACATATTCAATTTGCGGAGCAATTTATTCATTATTTCCTCCGGAAACGAGCTTTTTTCAGAATTGTAAAAATAATATCACGTTATATGTTAAAATACAAGCCTTTTTGCGTTTTGAGGTTTTACAGGCATTTTCCCAGGCTGCGTGCTGCTCTAAATCTCGAAATCGCCCTGTGTATTATTTTCTCTTAAAATTATTGAACTTTTTCGTAATATTTCCGTCCAATAATTGCAATAGTCGATATATATGTGCTATAATGGGAGGGTGAACATTACTCTCCGACGCGGAGGACGACATATGAGTTTCTGGAACACAATAAGCAGCTGGCTTGGCGGCGGGATAAGCGTGGTCGTGTACCTGTTCATTATCGCGCTGTTCCTGATTGGCGTGTTTACCTGCCTCGTGCCGGTATCCAACAACACAAAGCGCTTAAAGCGCGCAATAGAACAGATAAAGCAGGGCGACAAGGCAAAGCGCAGCTGGCAGGAGGACAGGTTTCTCGGCAAGGGCAGCCTTATGCCCCATTGGAGCGAATACCTGAATAACCTGTTTTTTGCCAACGGCGAATATCACAACCCCGCAAACGTTGAAGACTACATAAACGAGGAGACCGTGATAGACTCCCCCGGCAAGACCAAGCTCGCCGAAGCGCTGCCGGGGCTTCAGGTATCGCTGGGCTTT
>JAFPYA010000153.1 GCA_017412445.1 Clostridia bacterium | reverse complement strand
GAAGTTGTCGCTGACGAGGTCTCCCGAAGCGAGTATTAGCATTATTATGATTACCGGCAGTATGCCAGGTATGGTTACATGCAGTATGCGCTTAAAGCGCCCGCAGCCGTCCACGCGCGCTGCGTCGTAGAGCTCCTCGTTTATGCCGCCCAGCGCCGCAAGGTACACTATCGAGCCCCAGCCTACGCCCTTCCATATGCTGGTCACCACCAGCGTGGGTCTGAACCACGCGGGGTCGCCCAGGAAGAATATGGTATTCAGGCCCAGCGCCTTGAGGACCGCGTTTATCGGGCCGCGCGAGGGCGAAAGTATCTCCATGAATATTCCCGCGAGTATGACCCAGGAGATAAAGTGCGGCAGATACGAAAGCGTCTGGCTGATGCGCTTAAAGCGCTTGGCGCGCATTTCGTTTATCATAAGCGCCAGAATAATGGGCGCAGGGAAGCCGAAAACGAAGTTCAGCAGCGCAAGCACTATGGTATTTTTGAACACGCGGAAAAACTCAAGCGACATGAACAGGCGCTGGAAGTTGAAAAAGCCGACCCACGGACTTTCCCCTATACCCTGCAGTATGCGGTAGTCCTTGAACGCAAGCAGAATGCCGTACAGGGGCAGATACTTGAAGATGATAAACTGCGCCAATACAGGCAGTATCATGACCAGATGCAGCTTGTGCTTTCTTACGCGCGCAGCAAAAGAGTGCATACGGGGATTACTAAAAAGCTTCCCGGTTGATTTGATCACTTTATCACCTGCCATCTCGCGCAGTCGTCAAAAGAAGCTTTAAAGAAACACATTGAAACTGACTATATCATACACCTATATGCCGATTTTGCCAAGAGGGAGCTTGTTATTTCTGTGTTATATATTTAATCGAGGGGTACACTTAATTTAACATTTCGTGTATAATATAAGAGTGAGAGTTTTTAGACTGAAAGACAGGAAGAAGGGTGGGCATGCGTTACCAGAAATTTGATCCCGAAGCCATGGCGCGCCGCAGCGTCAACTATCTTACGCGCATGGTGGACAAAAGCAACGACAACCTCCCCTATTGGCTGATATTGCCCAACAAAAAGCCCGCCGAGGCCGCGCATTGCCGCGTGGACGACGCGGAGCTGGTGGGCAGCTGGTATGAGGGGCTGAGCTGCTCTATGCGCCTGCTGGGTACAGACAAAGGCAGAGACGTGCTTGAAAGCTACAAGCGCTTTCTTTTATCGAGCTGGGGCGAACACGGCCTCAGGTTTCACAAAAAGTATCCCTGGACGCATACCATGCACTCCTCCTTCCACGAGATGGGCTATATACTCTCCGCTCTCGTGCGCTTAAGCCAGGACGAGCCGGATAACGAGGAGGTCGAGGCGCGCATAAGCGGCCTCATAAAAGGCATGCGGGAGCTGGTGGTCGAGCGGCGCGTGCGCACCTTTTGGAACGGCGACATGCCCGAGGACAGGCCGATATACGAATTTCCAAACGACGTATATCTGCTGAATGGCGGCTTTGATTTAAGCTGCCACACGGGCAGGGGCGAGCAGCCCATACGCAACGCGATCATGCTCAAGGCTTTGGCCGAACGCTATGAGCTTAAGCGTGACGAAAATGCGCTCGATCTGGCTGTGGGCATCGCAAATCAGGTGCTGGGCCCCTCGAGATATTTTTCATGGGATATGAACTACTTCGGCCACGTGCACTCCTCCATGTGGTTTGCAAGCGGTCTGGTTCAGCTCGGGCGCGCGACCGGCAACAAGGAATACGTCTCCAAGGGGAAAGGCATATACGACTATACGCGCTCGATGTCCTCCTCCTTCGGCTGGGTGCCCGAATACGCCAGATGGCACCCCATGGACGAGGAGCACTGCGAGAGCTGCTGCATAAAGGACATGATCGAGTGCGGGCTGGAGCTGATAAAATGCGGCTACAGCGAATACTGGACGGACATACTGCTGTTTTCGAGAAATCAGCTCGTTGAAAATCAGGTGTCCTACAGCGGATACGTGACCGACGACAACACCCTTCCCGACAAAGACGGCATCACATATAAAGATATTTCCTCCCGCATGATAGGCGGCTACACCGGCGGCAGCCTGCCAAACAGCATATCCTTAAGCAAGTTCCGCTCGATAGCGGGCTGTTGCGCGGGCATCGCGCCGGTAGGTGTATACCTCGTGTGGGAAAACGCGGTGGGCATCGAAAATGGCGCGCTGACCGTAAACATTCCCATGGGCAAGGCCTGCGCCGAATACAGGCTGGAATGCGGCTATCCCGACAGGGGACTTGTGGCGATCACGCCCGCGTTCAACTGCGACGTGCGCCTGAGGCTGTATCCGTTCATGAACGGCAAGCTCTCCGTCAGGGTGGACGGGCAGGAGGCCGCCTATAGCACTGAAGACGGCTTTGTGAGCGTGCGCAGCGTAAAGGCAGGCAGCAAGGTGAGCTTCAGGCACGCAATGCGCAGCGGCATAAAGAAGGAGATTTGCGCCGGGCGGGAATACAAGGTGCTCTGGCGCGGCTGCGACGTAATCGATATATTGCCCCACGGCGAGCATCTGCGCCTGTACCAGCGCGACAGCAAGGCCGCAAAGGTGCTGCCGCAGCCGGAGGACGTGAAGTATACCGGCGCCGCAAACTACGGCCCCACGCAGCAGGCGCCGCTTAAAAAAGGATAGCTCATGCGCAAATAAGCCCGCCCGCAATCCGCGGCTCAAAACACAACAATACGCACCCGGAGGAAAAAATGCTTTTGCCAGATGAATTTTCAAGCAGGCTGCCGCTGAGGTTTGACGAAAACGGCCGTTTTCGCATACTCATGATGAGCGACATGCACTACGCGCCGGACAGGGACCCGCGCACCATCAGGCTCATGGAGGCGCTTTTGGACAGTCAAAGGCCCGATTTTGTGATGCTTGGGGGCGACAACACCACGGGCAAGGCGACGAAGGAAGAGTTTTTGACGCTGCTTGACGACATCGCCCGCCCCATGGAGGAGCGGGGCATCCCGTGGGCGCACATATTCGGCAACCATGACATTTCGCCGGACGTCTCAAAGGAGTATCAGCAGGGCGAATACGAAAAATACCCCCACTGCCTGAGCAAGGCAGGCAGAGCTGAGCTGCCGGGCACGGGCAACTATTTTCTGCCCGTCACAGACACAGGCGGCGCGCCCGTCTTCGGCATATGGGCACTGGATTCGCATCAGGACTTTGCCACGCCCTCCGTGCCTGCGGATTTTTGCGACAACGTATACTGGCAGATGCTGTTGCCCTCGCGCCTGAACGCGGGCTCGGACTGGGAGTTTGTGCGCTTTGAGCAGATAATGTGGTACTGGAACAGCTCGGTAGAGATAGAAAAGCGCCTCAAGCGAAAGCTGCCCTCGCTGATGTTTTTGCACATTCCCCTGCCCGAATTCAACGCCCTTGTAAGAAACGCCAACCGCACCGGCACGACAGGCGAATACAACGAAGGCATAAGCTGCTCCGAGCTCAACAGCGGGCTGTTCGCGGCGGTGCTTCAGCGCGGAGACGTGAAAGGGATATTTGCGGGTCACGACCACATAAACACCTTCGACGGCACCTACTGCGGCATACGCATGGGCTACGACGGCAGCGCGGGCTATCACGCCTACGGTGCGAGGGATTACGACCAAAGCGGCGGGCGCGAAAGGCTGCGCGGCGGGCGCATATTCGACATAGACCTCGCGCACCCGGAGAAGATAGAAACCCGCATGATTCTTTATGACGATTTGCTCACGGAAGGGAGAAAGTAGCATGCATCTTCCAAATATATGGGGTCAGGGCGCGCTGTTCGCCTTTTCCGGACTCGACGGCGAATGCAGGGTGCACAGTTGCCTGAACGGGGCGCTGCTGGGCGATCTGCTCGGCATACGTATACACGCAAAGGAGCTGTTTGACCTGTATATCAGTCTGGACGGCATCAAGGACATAGAGTACGAGGTCGTGGCCTCAGACGTGATACGCGCCCGGCTCAAGGACGCGCAGGGGCTGCAAAGCGACCTGATTTTCACCTTCCTCGATCAAAAGACCATCGTCGGCCTGTGCGGACAGGGGCGGGCGCAGCTGCGCTCGCTGAGGGCGCTCAGCGAGGTGCGCAGCGAGCACGGCTCGATGTACACCAGCGGCGCGTCCGCCTATCACTTCTGGCGCTCTGACCGGGAAGGCCAAACCGTGTTTTCTTTCTCCTCAAACGGCTTTGCGCCGGTCAGCTCCGAACAGGTGACGGCGCTTGCCCAAAAGCGCATCGCATACCTTGAAGGCTTTGAAGCGCTCTGCCCCCGCGATGAAGCGCTGCGGCTCACGTTTTTGAAGACGCTCTCCATAATGAAATCGCAGGTCTACACTGCGGACGGCCAGTTTAACCAACGCTGGACCACGCCCAACCGCCTGCCGCACCGCTGGCTGTGGCTGTGGGACAGCGTGTTTCACAGCATAGGCAACGTGATACTGGACGAAACGCTGCCCAAGGACACGCTATTGAGCGTGCTCGACGTGCAAAAGCCCGACGGCTTCGTGCCCCATCTTGCGCGCCCGAATTTCACCTCGGACATCACTCAGCCGCCGCTGCTCGCCTGGGGCGCGCTGAAAATATACGAAAAGACGAAGGACATCGATTTTCTGGCGCAGGTGCTGCCGAAACTGAAAATGTACCTCGAATGGGATATAGCAAACCGCATGAGTCCCGAGACGGGTCTGTTCCGCTGGCACGTAAACACCGACTCCGCGGTCTGCCGCGCCGACGAGAGCGGCATGGACAATTCGCCGCGCTTTGACGGCGTGTCGGTGATGGAATGCATCGATTTCAGCTGCTTTATGCTTTCTGAAGCGCAGGCAATGGAAAAAATCTGCGCGGCGCTGGGGCTTGAAGACGAAAAAAAGTGGGCTTCTTACGCCGAAACCCTCAAAAAAGCCATAAACGATTACCTCTGGGACGAGCATGACGGCTGTTATTACGACCGCGTCAGCGAAAGCGGCTGCTTCCACAAGGTGCGCTCCATCGCCGGCTTCCTGCCCTTGTTTGCGGGCGCGTGCTCCGAAAGGACGGCAAAGATCCTTTCTGACAAGCTCAAAAACCCCGCAACCTTCGACACGCCCATGCCTCTGCCGAGCATCGCCCGCGACGATGAAAGCTTCAGCCTCGACATGTGGCGCGGCGCCGTATGGATCAACTGCAATTACCTGATAAGTCTGGGGCTCAGGCGCTACGGCTTTAACGAGCAGGCCGACGATATAATCGTCAGAACCGTAAAGTCCATCGCGCGATTCTATATGACGGACGGCGTGATATACGAAATGTACGACCCAGACGGGCTGGTGCCCCCGCGCTGCATCCACCGCAAGGGCAGGCCTATAGAGCCCTACGACCCGAGGGTGCGCTATCAGGCCATACGCGATTACGGCTGGTCGGGCTCGCTGTTCGCGGCCATGATAGCGGAAAACAGTCATCTGTTCCGCTGATAACGGCAGCCGCACATAAAATTCTCCGCGGAACCGCAAAAAACGCGTTCGGGAGCGCCCGGGCGCGTTTTTATGTCGTCTCGCGGCAAGCCTTGCATAAATATACCGGTTTTAAAAACGTTTGTCTCATAGACAACGCCGGTATGTGCCGCTATAATCATTTCAGAAGCCCGCTTGCGGTCAAAAAACGTGCCGATTCCAAATACGGCGCACGGCCGCGGGCATAATATTCCGGCAGGAGGACAAGGGTATGAATGAAAGGGTTTTCGGCAACACCGGCCGCAATGTGAGCGAGATCGGGCTTGGCACCTGGCAGCTCGGAACAAAATGGGGCGAGCCGTTCAACGAGAAAGAGGCCATGGCCATACTTGAAACGGCGGACGAAAGCGGCATCACTTTTGTCGACACGGCGGACGTATACAACGGCGGCGAGAGCGAGAAGGCCATAGGCCGCTACCTGAAAGCGCATCCTGACCGCTTCTATGTAACCACCAAGTGCGGCCGCCGGCTCAATCCGCACACCGCCGATATGTATACGCCCGCGGCCATAGCGGGCTTCATCGGGGACAGCCTGCGCCGCCTGCAGCTGGATAAGCTGGATCTTATCCTTTTGCATTGCCCGCCAACACCCGTATTTGGCAGGGATGACATTTTTTGCCGAATTGGAAAAGCAGAAGGCGCGCGGCAACATAGCAAGCTACGGCGTGAGCATAGAAAAGGTCGACGAAGGCCTGAAGGCCATGGAATACGGAATTTCGGCAATCGAGGTCATATTCAATATGTTCAGGCTCAAGCCCCTCGACGCGCTGTTCCCGAAGGCCGTTCAAAAGCAGGTGGGCATAATCGCCCGCGTGCCTCTGGCAAGCGGCCTGCTCACGGGAAAATACACCGCCGGTACCGTATTCGGCCCGCACGATCATCGCACATATAACCGCGACGGCGCCGCGTTCGACAAGGGCGAAACCTTCTCCGGCGTTCCCTACGAAAAGGGCCTGGCTGCCGTGGAGGAGCTCAAAAATGTCTTCGCCACGGACGACCTCGCCCCCATCGCCATCCGCTGGGTGCTTATGCACGGGGCCGTGAGCGTGGTTATTCCGGGCGCGAGCCGCGTTGAGCAGGTGCTGAGCAACGTGCGCGCCGCAAGCCTCCCGCCGCTGACGGATACGCAGATGGAGGCCGTGCGCGCCGTATACGACCGCCTGCTGAGGGATGAAATCCATCCGCAGTGGTAAAGCGCAATCGAACCAGGGTCATTAAACCGCCAAGGCGTGACCCCGGTTCGTGTTTTCTTTATCGGGCTGCGTAAAAACGAGTCTGCTGTACATAAATACAGAAGGGGCTGCTGCAGAAATCTGCAGCAGCCCCGGGCTTAATACCCCTTATGAAATTTGCCTCTCGTTTAGCTTAGTCCGCCATGGGATAGAAGCCGCGGTAGGCGCCCTCATTGTAGGCGTCGCGCTGCTCGTCAATTATCTGCTGGCCGCCGGAGGTCAGTATGGCGTTGGTGTACTCCTCCCACACGGCGTCGAAGTTTTCGGGCGCGCAGGTCACGGCCTGAACCAGCAGCTCGCCTTCCTTGGAGGTGATGGTGGAGCCGAAG
>JAFPYA010000152.1 GCA_017412445.1 Clostridia bacterium | reverse complement strand
GTTTGCCATCAATAAGCCGATAATAGTTCTGCGTAATCTTCCCGCACATTGCAGTATTGATCTTACAGATGGAGACGTCGCTGGTGATATAGGCACTTTTGGTTATATAGATGAAGACTTTTATCCAGCCCATTTTTTTAGGCGGGATGATGGCAAAATTGCATTGTGCGGAACTGACAACGACTGGTATTACGATATTCATGGCAGCTATTCTGGTTTTCAGCAGTTCAACGAAGCTTTCGACAAAGCCAGACAAGCACGCTTTGAACAATGTTAATATCCTCGGCAAAACGGATAATGATAAAGCTCCCATGTGCACTGAAAACGAATAGTAAAATATGCTTTCTACGATAGGCTGGAAAAAGGCGAGCATCGTTTTTTGCGCTTAGTTCTTTTCAATTACATTTCGCATATTGCAAATCAATTACGAATAGAATAACATCGCGGCAAAAGCGGAACAACGGGTGGTTTGGGGGAGTCAAAATTGTGAACGAAATGACGGAGGTAGTTTAAATGAAAAAGCTTTTATGCGCCATACTGTGTCTTGTGCTCGCGCTGGGCGTACTGCCCGCGCTGGCTGAGCCTGTCAGCCCCGTGATGCAGGTGGTCAAGTGCAATTCTTTTGTTTCACTGCGCGCAAGCGCGGACACCAAGAGCGAGAGGCTGGCGAAGGTGAGCCTGGGCGAGCTGGTGACGGGCTGCGAAAGCGCCACGAACGGCTTTGTAAAGTGCACCTATGACGGCAAGACCGGCTATGTGCTGGCGAAATATCTTAAGACCACGAGCGAGCCCGCGAGCGCGACTGTGCTCAAAAACCAGAAGGTCGTAAAGTGCAACAGCTGGGTTTCGCTGAGGGAACTGCCGGACACCAAGTCCGCAAGGCTTGCGAAGGTGCCGCTGGGCGCGACCGTGCGCTCCTGCGTGAGCGCGGGCAGCTTTGTGAAGTGCACCTACAACGGCAAGACCGGCTACATACTGGCTACGTACCTCAAGGACGCGGCTGCGCCCGCTGACGACCTGAACGGCGAGGCGCGCGTGGTGAACTGCGTGAGCTACGTTTCGCTGCGCCAGACGCCGAGCACTTTGGCGACCCGCATTATGAAGGTGCCGCTGGGCGCTTACGTGATCGCCAAGGGCAGCGCTTCGGACGGCTTTGTGAAGGTGGAATACAAGGGCAAGACCGGCTACATACTGGGTCAGTACCTCAAAAAGACCAACACGGGCAACGTGGCGCTGGTCGACCAGAGGGTCACAGGCTGCGACAGCTGGGTGTCCCTGAGGGTAAGCCCCTCAACCTCAGCCGCAAGGCTCGTAAAGGTGCCGCTGGGCGCGAAGGTCACCGACTGTGTGAAGAACGGCTCGTTTGTGAAGTGCACCTATAACGGCTACACCGGCTACATACTTGCCAAATACCTCAAAAACGCATAAGACAGCGCCGAAAATAAAGGGCTGCGCGAAATGACGCGCGGCTCTTTTTATTTGCATGAGCAGCAACAAACCCGCCTTGGACGGCTTGACTTTTGCGTACAGGGCGTGTAAACTGAAAGAAAACGGGCCAGGGAGGAGCAGCAACGTGAAAAAGCTTTTGATCCTGCTCGCGGCGCTCATTTTTATCACGGGCAGCGCTGCTTCGGGCGAGGATGACTATTGGCCGCCGCTCGTGGAGGACGACAACGACATTTGGCCTGCGGAATATGACTACATTCTGAACGCGGACGGCACGGCGGAAATTACGGCATACATCGGGCGGGACAGGGTGCTCACCCTGCCGGATGAAATCGAGGGATACCGGGTAAGCGGCATAGGGTCGGCGGCGTTCGCCGGCAGCCGAATGCTCGAAAGCGTGACGCTTCCGGAGGGAATTACATATTTGAGCGACGAAGCGTTTCAGTGGTGTCCGAGCCTCGTTCACGTAAGCCTGCCCTCAAGCCTCACCGGGATTGGCGTAAATCCATTCATAAGCTGCGGGAGCCTGAGCACAATAGATATTTCACCGGATAATCCCGAATTGTTTATTCAGGATGGCGCGCTCTGCTCGCGCAGTGACGGCAGGCTTATATTTTTTCCCCTCGCAGCGGATGCGGACAGCTTCGATGTGCCTCACGGTATAGAGATCATAGGCCAAAGCGCGTTTGAATACTGCGATAAGCTCAAGCGCGTCTGCATGTCGGACAGCTTAAGAAGCATAGACGCAGATGCGTTCAGTTTTTGTTCGCAGCTTGCGGATATAGAGCTGAACGATGAGCTTGAAGCCATCGGGGACGGCGCATTTTGGTATTGCGTAAGCCTTAAGCAGATAAAGCTGCCGGACAGTCTGACCTTCATCGGCGAAAATCCGTTCAACGCCTGCAAAAAACTGGAAGGTTTGAGCGTTTCG
>JAFPYA010000151.1 GCA_017412445.1 Clostridia bacterium | reverse complement strand
TGGTGTTCCCGCTCGACGGGTACGCGCTGCTCGGCGCGGTTTGTCCGTCTCCGGGCGAATGCTTGCTGTAGCCTGCAATTTCCTTGGGACCGAGATTGCTCGTATTCAGTCCGATTTGAGTGTATTCGTCGGCGATTTCCCATGTACCGTCCGTTTGCTGAAGCCAATAGTATGCGTCACGGTCGGAGGAGGAATTGCTCCAACTCGCCGTGAATGTCATTACGTGATTGTTGTTCGCGTTTCTGACATGGTTCCATACAAGCTCGTATTGCTTGGTGATGTATGTGCTGGGTCCGCCTGACCAGCCGCTGAAATACCTGCCATTTCTGTATATCTCGTTTGAAGAAGATGGCCAGCGTGAGCCTATCGCCTCGCCCAGCACGACATTCTCAACCCGATAGTTGCTGCCGCTGTATGTCTGTCCGCCGATTCTGATGGTGCCCGAGTTCGCGTTGAACACGAGCGTGTAGCGAATCAGGCTATAGTAGACCTTGAGCGTGGCGCTGCCGTCTGCGTTGATTTTAACCGCCGTGGCTTCGCCTGCGCCTGCGGATGTCGCGGTGCCGTTCATGGCGGCGTCGCGTGCATAGCCGTTGAGCGTGCCGCTGATATTCGGCGCGCTTGCGGCGTATACCGTCGTGCCGACCGTGGCGGTCGAGGTACCGCTGTTCTCGTATACGTAGGAGGTCGTGCCCGTGGCGTTGTCGTAGACTTCCTTCATATATATGATTGTATAGTTGACCGTGTTGCCCGTCCACTTAGCGTAAAGCGTTGTATCCTGATTCACCGCGACGGAACCCGTTACCCTCTGGGTCAGGGCCTGATCGCTGTACCAGCCGTTAAACGTGTAGCCCGTGCGGGTCGGATTCTGAGCAGGGAGCGACACCACTGTTCCGTAAGGCACGGTCGAACCGGCGACATAGCTGCCGCCGTTGGTTTCGTAAGTCAGCTGGAAGTTTTTGCGGGTGTAGTATACAGGCAGCTCCTGTCCCATGGCCTGCTCAATATAGACGGGATCGGCCTTTTCGAGCACCGCGTAGGAGTAGGTCTTTACGGTGGGGGTTACTGTGGTGTTGAGCACGCCCTGAATGTTTGCCTCGCGCTCTATCTCGGTGTAGCTGTCTCCTGTGAGATCCTTTAGCAGGTACACAAAGTCGTAGGTCGCCGTGTGCTCTACGAACTCAACCGAAAACTCGCTGACCCAGGTGCCGGCTTCCTCGTCGTAGACAAAGTCATCCCGCGTCACCACGTGTGCAGTCTGAGTGGCGTAATAGACCGGGCTGCCGGCCACGAACTCTGGATCCGTCTGTGTGCTGGCGGGCACATTCACCGTATACGGCAGCAGCGCCGTGTCGACTTCGTAAATCTCGGTGTTCCATACGTGCGGCTGTCCTGAGTCGGCGCCGATGTTTTTCTTGTAGAAGTAGTGCACCATGATGGTGTAAATTTCCACGCTGCGGAAAACCGCGATGATAGTCATGTCGCCTGTTACGACCGTATCCGCGGTTACCTCGACCTCTACCCCGTCGATATAGGTGACCCACTTTTCAAACACCTTGCCGGCCACAAAGGGATCCTGAGGCAGAATACCTATGGTTTCGTCAGCGGTGCGGTAGTACTCAGAGAGGCATTCAGACTGCGTGCCGTCATCGTTCACTACGACGAAGCTTACAAAATACTGTTCGGTAAAGACCGCAACGAGGTGGAGGTCGGAATTGACCGCCTCGCCGCCTGCATATTCGGTTTCGCCCGCATACCAGCCCACAAACTCCTTGCCCTCTATAACGGGCTCAGCGGGCAGCACGAGCCCATCGCCCCTGTAGTAGGTGTCTGTGCCGTAGGTCTCACCTTCAACCGTGTAGGTGACGGTGAACACGTTTTTATCATATTGCGCCCAGACGCTCGTGTTGCCGTGGATTGCGACAATGTTGTCGAAATCGCCGCCGTCATAGACCCACTTGCTCGTGCTGCCGTTTTTGGCGGGCACATCCGGAATGTCATTGACGCAATAGTTGGTATCCACCGTTACGGATTTAACGGCGAGCTCGGTGGTCTTGTCTTCATCGTAAAAGGTTACGGTGTAGGCGATCTTGTCGTAATCCGGCACAACGACCGTATCGCTTTCGGGCACGAAGCTGCTGTCTATCCTGCTGCCCGTAACGCTGATCTCGCTGCCCTGATTGCCGTACACAATTTCACCTATCGCCCAGTAGGCATAATAATCCTCGCGGGCGATCGCCTGGGGAAACTCGTCGCCTATGGCTTCGCCCCTTATGACCGCCACGGTTTTATACAAATCGGCGTCACGGTCGTAAAATCTGACCGTCCAGTATTCGTCCCGCGAGTCTCTGAGTATATCGCCAAAGGGCTGCACCGGTGACGAGTAATCTATTCGAGAGGCACTCTCGCCATCCCCGCCCGCGTCATCAGGCAAGGTAGTATCCTCCCCGGCCTGTGAATCGACATAGGTCCGGGACGTCTCGCCCAAGTCCGTATCCGGCTCTTCGGCGAATACCCCTGTCGGCATCGCCGTGAACAGCATCGTCAACGTAAGTACCCAGGAAAGTAATTTTTTGCCGATTGTCTTCATATTCATATGCCTCTCTTATAAATGAGGGAAAAAGTTTGTTCGCCGGCCTTCGCGGCGCTGAAAAAGTACTGTATATGCTTACGGCTTTATGAAGTCCGTGATCGAAACCTCCACGCGCCAGTAATCGGTGTAGTTTTCGCGGGTGATTTCTACATTCAGGCGGAAAGATTCGGCTTCATTTGTCGTTTGTTCGCCTACGTAGCGCCAGTCGGCGCAGTCGGCGCTCTGCTGCCACCTGACGGTGTAAATCAGGTTGTCATAGCCGTTAAGCACCGCTATAAACGTGGCGGACAGGCCTATGTCTGCCTTTTCGCCGTTCCATGAGATGTATATGTCTATGGTTCGATCGGGGTCGAGCGCATCCTCGAGGGTCATGGTCCTTACCGCATCGGCCGGCACATACTGCGTGGGGATCGGGTCGCCGTTTTCGTCAAGTATATAATTGTCCTCTTCGTCCAATGCGTAGGCCGCGGGGATTTCGCCCTCGCCCTCTATGCTCACTATGGGCTTGCCGTCCTCGTCAAGTATCAGGCTTCCGTTTTCATCCTTTAAATATGTATAGATGGTTTGAGAAGCGTTTTCTTCGGCAGTTTCACCCTCGGCTTCGGGCTGCTCATCTTCCCGCTGTTCGTCTTCGGGTTCTCCAGCTTCCGGCTGCTCAGCTTCTGTTTGCTCGGCTTCGGACTGCTCCGCTTCGGGCTGCTCGTTTTCCGATAGCACGTCTTCCGGCTGTTCGGCTTCGGGCTCGCCATCTGCCTGCTGTTCCGCCTCGGACTCTCCTGCTTCCGGCTGCTCGGTTTCCTGAGGCTCCGCTTCAGGTTCTCCAAATCCAGACTGCTCTGCTTCCTGTTGCTCCGCTTCGAGTTCGCCAAATCCAGACTGCTCGGCTTCCTGTTGCTCCGCTTCGGGTTCGCCTGAAGTCACTTCGGTTTCGACAGCGGGTGCTTCGGTTTGCGGCTGGGCGGGCTCGGTTTCTATCGTCTCCTGCTCAATTGCTTCAACGATTTCGGTCTCTTCCGCTTCCGTCTCATCGTCTACCGCTTCCAAGCCGGTTTCCTCCGCGTTGGTTTCTTCGGGTACAGGCTCATCGATTTGGGCGTCTTCTGTCTCGGATTCTGCTTCGGCAGCTTCATCCTCGGGCTCAGCGTCAATCGCCTCTTCGTCGGCTTCCTCCTCCTCGGGCTCAGCGTCAATCACTTCTTCGGCGGCTTCTTTCTCCTCGGGCTCAGCCTCAATCACCTCTTCGGCGGCTTCCTCCGCCTCGGGCTCAGCGTCAATCGCTTCTTCAGCGGCTTCGTTCTCGGTTTCGCCGTTTTCGGCGGGACGTTCGCTTACAGTGAAGCTTACGGGCTCTGAGGCAATCACTGTGCCGTCAACGCCAGTGAGCAAGCCGCGATAGGCAAGAGTATTGCATTCGGCGGAGGCGGTGAGAAACAGCATATTGCCGGCATTGCAAAAGCGCCAGCCGCCCGCGTCGTCCAAGGCGTACATGGTTTTGTCAAGCGACTGCCAGATGACGCTGTAGCTCATGTTGACGTGGTCAACCTCAAGGTAAAGCACCACCGGATTGCCTTCGTAGATTTTGCCGCGCTGTACGCGCGCGATGGCGGTGCAGTGAAATCGCACGCTTTCCTCGCTTGGCGTGTTTTCCTCCTGGCCGCTCGCTTCAGCGGGCACTTCGTTCTCGCCTTCGATGTCGATAATTTCGGCGGCGGTCTCCTCCTCGCTGAACGCGCCAGTGGCGGAAAACAGCATCAACGTCGCCAATACCAAAGCAAAAATCTTCTTCATATTAAATTCCCCTTGCCAGTTTGCCCTCTTGTCTAAATTGCTTCACAGAATTTGCCGCGTCTCTGAGCCTCCCGCTTTCAGCGCCTGTGCGCTAAAGCAAGGCATTAACGTGCGGTTCCTGATAAAAACCCAATGCGTCGGCTGTGCATCACTTTTTTCGGGTATCCGCCTAAGTATACACTTCTCCATATTATTGCTACTTAATTATATCTCATCACAGTATAATTGTCAATAAATCGTAATAGATTATTAAAGTATAAAGTAAAATTCCGCTCATTTGTTGCAGACGCATAAACAGTTTGTTCATATTCAGGCAGCAGTATTGGGCTTTTGTTTTCGCCCATGCTCATGTTTGATGCATTTTGCAACATTTTAAGCGCAAGCCCTTGCAAAGCGGGGGCAAATGTTGTATAATCTAAGCAGGATATTATGAGGTGATGCGTTATGAAACGATTTGTATCGTTGGCACTGGCGCTGATGATGGTGTTAAGCGCGTGCGCCCTTGCTGAGGAGCATTATTACGGCAAGTGGTACCACGTGAATGGCGCCTCCCACAAGGCGCGCTGTATGAAATGCGGCGGATATATGACTGTAGACTGCATATGCTTGGATTGCGCGTATGAAGGGGCCCGGTTTGCACTTTGTCCGGTGTGCGGCTACAACGAATCGGGAATTAAAGCGCAGTACATACACGACGCCACGGTGCTTTTGTACGACTACAGCCACGCTCCCCTTGGCGACCTGCAGGTGATGAAATTTGCCGCTCCCTTCGGTTCGGACAGCGAAATCCTTGCAGCCTACAGCGTGATTTTTGAGTACGCCGGCGCAAGCATGTCCTTTGACGGCATATACGACGTGAGCTTCACAGTGGACGTCGAGGGCGAATTTGAGGTGCTCGAAGCAAACGGAGAGGAGCTTAGCGCTCCCGAATACACGCTTGAGGACGACCGCGTCACCGTGAAGGTAACAAATTCGAGCGCCCTGTATCTGATCAAGGCCAAATAAACCACTTCGATTTTAAAAAAATAAAGCCGCGTTTCCCGATTTGGCGTTTGCCCCGGGAAACGCGGTTTGTTCTGTCAGTCGGCGTAGAACACGTCGTCAAACACGTCGTCGACAAGCATGTAGACTTGGCCTACCATTATGGAATCCATATCGTCCACGCGGCCTATGCGCACCCAGCCCGCATTTTCACCCGTGTAATCGGTGACATAAAGGCGGCTTACGTCGTCTGACGAGGCCAGCACCACCTTTTCGCCTGCGGGAATGGTTGCCGTAACCTGCATGTCGTAGACCGAGGCGCTCACGGGCAGGGCGACCTTGAGGGTAACCGGCATGCCCATGGTGTAGGACGTGCGCCGCGCCTCGACTATGCGGTAGACCAGACTCCACTCCTCGCCGTCAAATGCGCTGCCTGTCGCCAGCACGAAGTCCGCTTCGCGGTGCCATGTGCCTATCATGTCGGCGCGCACACGCGTCGTAATCACGCCTCTGCCCTTAAACTCAAGGTTTTCCACGAGCGCGGGAATCGTGCCGATTTCGCTCAGCTCGCCGTCCGTATACAGAAAGCAGTAGGTTATCGGGTCGTCGCTGGGGCCGTATTCGTACACCATAAAGAGCGTGCCATAGGTGTAATATGTGTAACCCGCGGCGCAGGCGAACACGCTCGGATTGAGCGCGACGCAGTTTTCCACCGTGACGGAGGAAGTGCCTACCGTGAGCGTAAAGGCGCCGTCGTCCCATTCGTCGAGCGCTGTAACCAGCGATAGTGCCTCGCTCTTTCCGTCAAAGTCGAAATCGCCCTCGGCGGACGTGCCCGCCTCATATACCTGCCAGGGCTCAAGGCCATCTTCAGCTGCAGCCGGCACAAGCATAAGCGCCGCCGCAACAACAAGCAACAGAAGCTTTTTCATATCATAATGTTCTCCTTTTCGTAAGCTTACGCTTAATTTTACAGCTTTGCATTGCCGCTGTCAACCTTTAAGGCGCGGCTGCTAAGGCATTTGTTCACGCACGCGGGCAAAAAATCTGTCTTTATCACAAATTTTTACGGTAAAAACCGTTGCATAAGTTTGCTTATGATGCTATAATAATATGTGCTATGTGTTTAACTGCGTTTTATCGCAGTACGATCAAGGAGGAATACAGATGTCCATAGTTATCAGCATCATTCTTATTCTTGCTTCAATCGTGCTTATCGTTGCCGTGCTTATGCAGGAAGGCAACAAGCAGGGTCTGGGAGCAATCGGCGGCGCCGCCGAAACCTTTATGGGCAAGAGTAAGGCAAAGACTGCGGAAGGCAAGCTTCTGATGATCACCCGCATCGTGGCGGCTGTCTTCGTAGTGCTGGCCATTTTCGCCACCTGGTATAACCTGCGCAAGTATACTGTAGTATATTACGATGAGGATGGCAACCGCTTCTATCCCTCAATCGGTTCCGTTGCGGCTGACGACTCCATGTATCAGAGCTACGTTGCCCAGGCCAAGGAAAACGGCCTTGACGAAGATCAGCTCAAGAAGAACATCGTCGCCACCAGCGATTCCTTCTCCAGGGGCGACACCATTGCCTACGCCGATGTGCCTGAAAAGACCGGCTACAAAGGCGTTTGGAAGCTCGCCGAGAGCAAGGACGGCAAGATGACCGCGGTCGAGGGCGAGCTGCCCACCAAGATGGGCACCGGCAAGGTGAACGTGATTGCGAGCTACACGATTGAGCAGTACACCGTCACCGTTATGGACGGCACCAACACCGCCGAGGACGCCGAGCCGCTGTTCACCGTGACCGCTGACTACGGCACCGAGATAGAATATGACGGCAAAGAGAAGCTCGAGGAAAAAGACGGCTATCAGCTGTTCTACTCCACCTCCGCCGACGCGCTCTCCTCTAACCTTCTGAGGATCTCCGAGCTGCCCAAGACCA
>JAFPYA010000150.1 GCA_017412445.1 Clostridia bacterium | reverse complement strand
GGCTCATTGGAAAAAGATGAGTTTGGCAGGGCTTTTTGATTGCCCGCGATCACGAATTTGGAAAGGGGAGAACCAATCGTATGAAGTTAATTTACGACATCAACGACAGACCCGGTTTAGGCAAGACAATCGTGTTCGCGTTCCAGCAGATGATCGCCATCATGGCGGCCACCCTGCTCGTTCCCATGATTATGACGGGCTACACCAACGGCGCAATCAAGTTCGATCCCGCTGCGGCGCTTTGCGGCGCGGGCATCGGCACGCTCGTATACCTGTTCTTCACCAAGAGGCGTTCGCCCGTGTTCCTGGGCTCGTCCTTCACATTCCTCGGCGCCTACGCGGCGGTTCTCTCCTCCAACTACGGTTACTGGGGCGTAATCATCGGCATCGCCTTCGCGGGCCTCGTGTACGTGGTGCTCGCGCTCGTAATAAAGGCCACCGGCAGCGCATGGGTCAACAAGCTTATGCCCGCCGTAATCATCGGGCCCATCGTGTGCCTCATCGGTCTTTCGCTCTCCGGCACCGCTACCGGCTGGATGCAGACCAACGGCGGCAGCAACTACAGCCTCATCACTATCTGCGTTGGCGTATTCACCTTCCTTGCCATAGTGTTTGCTTCCATCAAGGGCACCAAGGGCATGAAGCTCATCCCCTTCATAATCGGCATCGGAGCGGGCTACATCCTTGCGCTCATACTTACCGTTATAGGCAACGCAGCTAACGTCGAGGCGCTCAAGATTCTCGACTTCACTCCCTTCAAGGAAGCCTTCAGCCCCTTCAAGTTCACCAGCATACTGGATTACCCCAAGTTCACCTTCCTCAAGGCCTTCCAGACTAAGATGGTTGACGCTTCCGAAATCGCAGAAGGCACCTACGGCGCGGCCAAGCTGTCTGGTGCGGACATCGCTAATATCGCCCTGACCTTTATCCCGATCGGCATCGTTGAGCTTGCGCAGCACATCGCCGACCACAAGAACCTCTCCAACATCGTAAACCGCGACCTCATCACCGATCCCGGCCTTGACAAGACTCTGCTGGGCGACGGCGTGGGCTCCATCGTGGGCGGCTTCTTCGGCGGCGCGGCCAACACCACCTACGGCGAATCCATCGGCTGCGTGGCCATTACCGGCAATGCCTCCATCGTGAGCATTCTGGGCGCGGCTATCGGCTGCATGGCGCTGAGCTTCTTCACCCCCTTCGTGGCCTTCATCAACTCCATCCCCAAGTGCGTCATGGGCGGCGCCTGCATCGCCATGTACGGCTTCATCGCGGTCAGCGGCCTTCAGATGCTCAAGAACGTCGACCTCGGCAACAGCAAGAACCTGTTCGTGGTATCTGCCATACTGGTCTGCGGCATCGGCGGCCTTGCGCTTAACTTCGGCACCAACTCAATGACCGGCGGCGCGCTGCTCTCCATCAGCGCTCTGGCTACCGCCATGATAGTCGGCATCATCACCAACCTCCTCGTGCACAACGGCAAGATGAGCGACGGCGACGACAACATGGTCTCCGGCCACGCCGAAAACATGGGCAACGTAAAGGATCCCGAAACCAAGTAATAAACGAAAACAAAGTAAAGCGGAGCGGCCGTATCGGCGCTCCGCTTTTGTGTTCCCTGGTGTCCGTCCGCTCGCGGCATAAAATTAAATATGGAAAAAATGCGGCAAGACGATTGCATAAAGCCGCGCTTTTTTGTATAATAAGCGATGACGATGAAAAAACTATGGCGGTGATGGGCTCTATATGTACGATGTTATCATAATCGGCTGCGGCGTAGTGGGCGCGGCGGCGGCATGGCGGTTGGGCGGCTACGAGCTTAAGACACTGGTGGTGGAGAAGCAAAACGACGTGGCGATGGGGGCGACCCGCGCCAACAGCGCCATAATACACGCGGGCTTCGATCCCGAGCCGGGCACGCTTATGGCGAGGCTGAACGTAGAGGGTAGCCGCATGGCCGGGGAGCTGTGCCGCGAGCTCAGCGTGCCGTACATCAGAAACGGCGCGCTCGTGCTGGCGTTTGACGAAGCGGACGCAAATACAGTGCGCGCGCTCTACGAGCGCGGCGTCAAAAACGGCGTGGAGGGGCTTCGGGTCATCAGCGCCGACGAGGTGCGCCAAATGGAGCCGCACGTTTCGGATAAGGTCGTCTGTGCGCTCCATGCGCCTACCTCCGCGATAATCGACCCGTGGGAGTACGCCATCGCCTTTGCCGAAACCGCGGCGCAAAACGGCGTGGAGTTCAGCTTCAACAGCGAGGTAACATCAATAAAAAAGACCGAAGTCGGTTATTCTGTCGAGACTGCCGACGGCAAGGTCTACGAGGCAAGGTATATCATTAACGCGGCGGGCGTGCACAGCGACCGCGTGCACAACATGGTCGCCGCGCCCTCGTTCAAAATCACGCCCTGCAGGGGCGACTACTGCGTGCTCGACAAATGCGAAAACGAAAAAGCTGCCTGCACGCTGTTTCAGTGCCCAGGCAAGGAGGGCAAGGGCGTGCTGGTCACGCCGACCGTGCACGGCAACCTGCTTGCGGGCCCCAACGCCGTAAACTGCGTTGACGGCGACAGGGTAAACACGACGGCAGAGGGCATCGCCTTCGTAAAGCGCATGGCGGCAAAGAGCGTGCCGGACGTAAACTTCAGGAACACCATACGCCAGTACGCGGGCATGCGCGCCAACAACGATCAGACGGATTTCATCATAGGCTTCGCGGCGGAGCGCTTTTTGGACCTTGCGGGTATAAAATCGCCGGGTCTCAGCGCCGCACCTGCCATAGCTGTAGAGGCAGTAAAGCTGCTTGAGGGCGCGGGACTTGAGCTCGTTCCCAAACCAAACCCGGTCACAAAGCGCGTAAAGAAGCGTTTTAATCACATGACCGTAGACGAAAAGCGTGCGGCCATAGCTGAAAATCCGCTCTACGGCAGGGTAATCTGCCGCTGCGAGACCGTGACCGAGGCGGAGATAGTCGCCGCAATCCATTCACCGCTCAGACCCCGTACCGTGGACGGCATAAAGCGCCGCGCCGGTGCGGGTATGGGGCGTTGTCAGGGCGGCTTCTGTTCGCCCAGAGTGGTTGAAATTCTGGCGCGGGAGCTCGGCGTGAGCCCGCTCGACATACTCAAGGACGGCGAAGGCAGCCGCATACTCGTTTCAGAAACGAAGGCAGGTGATGATGCGTGAAGTACCAGCTGGCGGTAATAGGTGGCGGCCCTGCGGGGCTTGCGGCGGCGCTGAGCGCGAGGGACAACGGGCTTGAGCGCATTGCCATAATCGAGCGAGACAACGCTCTGGGCGGCATACTCAACCAGTGCATACACAACGGCTTCGGCCTTACACGCTTTAAGGAGGAACTCACGGGGCCTGAATACGCGGGCAGGTTCATAGACATGCTGGCGGGCAAGGGCATAGACGTGTTTCTCGACACCATGGTTTTACAGGTGACGGCCGACAAGCAGGTGCACTGCGTGTCTCCGAACGACGGCTACAGAGTGCTTGAAGCCGAGAGCATCGTTCTGGCCATGGGCTGCAGGGAACGCACGCGGGGCGCAATAGGCATCCCCGGCGACAGGCCGAGCGGCGTGTTCACCGCGGGCACCGCGCAAAGGTACCTGAACCTTGAGGGCTACATGTGCGGCAAGCGCGTCCTCATCCTCGGCAGCGGCGACATAGGCCTCATAATGGCGCGAAGGCTGACGCTCGAGGGCGCGAAGGTGCTGGCCTGCGTGGAAGTCATGCCGTATTCGGGCGGCCTTACGCGCAACATAGTTCAGTGCCTGAATGACTTTGACATCCCGCTGTACCTCAGCCACACAGTGACCGAGGTGCGCGCTGAGCACGGCAGGGTTTCGGGCGTGACCGTCTCGAAGGTTGACGAAAACCGCGTGCCTATACCCGGCAGCGAGATGGACTTCGACTGTGACACGCTCCTGCTTTCTGTGGGGCTGATTCCCGAAAACGAGCTGACGCGGGGCATGGACATACCGATAGACCCGCGCACGAACGGCGCAATCGTCTATGAAAACATGGAGACGCTCATGCCCGGCGTGTTCGCCTGCGGAAACGTGGTGCATGTGCACGACCTGGTCGACTTTGTGAGCGCCGAGAGCGAGCGCGCGGGCGCGGCGGCGGCAAAATACGTGCTTGAGGGCGAAAATACAGCCACTGCAGTTGAGATAATGAACGGCGAGGGCGTAAGCTACACCGTGCCCCAGAGGGTGCGCCCGGGAAACGACGCGATAAACGTGTTCTTCCGCGTCAGGAAAAACTACGGCAGGGCGCAAATCGAGGTTTGTTCAAACGGTGAAAGCATAGCCACCTTCAAGCGCGAGCGCATGGCGCCCGGCGAAATGGAAAACATAAGGCTTAAGGGCGAGCTTTTGCAAGGCGTATCCGGCCCGATCACAGTGAGCGTAATGGAGGCGTGACATGAAACAGTTCATATGTACGGTCTGCCCGAGAGGCTGCCGCCTGTCGGTGGACGAGGATAACGACTATAAGGTCACGGGCAACACCTGTCCAAGAGGCGCTGTATACGGCAGAAACGAGGCGATAGACCCGCGCCGCACGCTGACCAGCACCGTGAAAATCACCGGCGCGCGCCTGACCCGCTGCCCCGTGCGCACGAGCGAGGCGATACCCAAAAAGCTGATGAGCGAGGCGATGGCCGAGATAAACAGAATCACTGTCAATGCACCCGTTCGCCGAGGCAACGTAATAATCCCCAATATACTTGACACCGGCATAAACCTTATAGCCACAAGAGACATGGAATGACGTTTTATGCAGGCATAAAAGCACAGCCCACATACGTTCGGTATGATGGACTGTGTTTTTTAGTGTAAGCTTACAGGTGTGTGATTAACGAAATCGGGCTTATCTCATGACTGGTGTCAAGGCTTTCATTCGAAGCTTGTTTCGTGTAAGGTCGAATATACAGCATACGCCTGAAGAGCATCAGTAGACAAACACACTATCTGACCTTAACTGACTTTTAACTTG
>JAFPYA010000149.1 GCA_017412445.1 Clostridia bacterium | reverse complement strand
GTCACGAGCATCGGCGATTCTGCGTTTGATAGCTGCTACAGACTGACCGACGTCACCATCCCGGACGGTGTCACGAGCATCGGCGATTATGCTTTTGCATTGTGCGACAGGCTGACTTCCGTCACCATCCCGGACAGTGTCACGAGCATCGGAATTAATCCGTTTACCGCTTGTGAAAACCTCAAAGTAATCAACGTATCGCCCGATCACCCGTACCTCTCAACGATAGACGGAGTGCTGTTCAGTAAGCCCGACAGGCGGCTGATTTGTTGTCCGTGGAGGTTCGGAGGCACCGAATACGCCATCCAGCAAGGAACACAGATTATCGGCAATTATGCATTTTTTTACTGCGACAGTCTGACTACAATCGACATCCCGGACAGCGTCACAACCATCGGCGAAAATGCGTTTTCTGAATGCATCAGCCTGACCGCGGTCACCATCCCGGGCAGCGTCACAACCATCGGTGATCATGCGTTTGAATCGTGCGACAAGCTTACCGCTGTCACCATCCGCGATGGTGTCACGAGCATCGGAGATTATGCGTTTGGATGGTGCAGCGGCCTGACCGCCGTCACCATCCCGGGCAGCGTCACGAGCATCGGCAAATATGCGTTTATTCGCTGCGCCGACTCGCTGACCGTCACCGTGGGGCAGGGCTCATACGCTATGCAGTATTGTACCGACAACGGGCTAAACTATATCTGCTCGGATAGCTGAGAACGGCCGGACGGGTAAGCGCAGGCAAACTGCGCGGATCAGAGCAAAAAGCCGTTTGGCGGGCAACAGCCTGCCAAACGGCTTTTATTTGCGCCAAATACTTCCCCGGTTTTGTCGCTTTGCCTGCGCCTGCGGTTTGCTTTTACAAAAACAGGCTGCAGCCGTCGCGGCGGAAGTTTTCTATCAGCCTGTCCACGTCTTTAACTTCGATCTTAAAGCGCCGGGCGAGGCACTCCTTGCAAAGAAAGCTTTCGGCGCCGCGGTTTATGAGCTTTTTTGTTATGCCGATTTCGTCGCGCGTAAGCGTCTTTTGGCACACGGCGCACTTTTCCATGGTCAGATTTTTACCGCGTCAAGCAGGTAGACGTTGCAGTCGTGGGCGGGGATGCTTAGGCTTATGTACTCGCTGTACACGCCCTCCTTTTCGCCCAGCACCGGCTCGAATTTGAAGCCCAGGCCGCTTGCGGCGGTGAGGCCCGCGTCGCTGAAGGTGAAGTGCATGTGCCTTTCGCTGTCCGAGAAGTTGAAGAAGGCCAAAGCGTACCTGCCCTTGTCCAGGTGGCGGAACACGGTCAGCACGCCCTCCTTTTCGGGGTTGCCCACGAATATGGGCTGGCGGCACTCGGCGTCCTGATCTATGGCTATGAGCTTTGGGTTTTTGACCAGCGCCAGCGTTTCATCGTCTATGGAGCGTATGTCGCAGCCCAGCATAAGCGGCACGCCGCACATGCACCACAGCGCGAACTGGCTGCGGTAATCCGCCGCCGTGCAACCCTTTACGCCCACGTTGCCCTTGCCGTACATGCCCACGGTGAGCATGTCCATGTCGTTGAAGCACTGCGGGGCGTGCGCGTGGAATTTATCCAGCTGGCTGGTGGCTATCTGCCTGAAGGATTCGGGGGTGTCGATTATGTCGCCGGTGGAGCGGAACATGTGCGCGCCGGTGGAGCGTATCCACTTGCGCACGTCGTCACTGCCCCAGTTGCAGGCAGAGAAGAGTATGTCGCGGCCGCTCTCTCTGAGCGCCATGCCCATGCGGCGGTAGAGCAATTGCCCCTCGAAGCCCACGGGCTTATAGCAGAAGTCGTACTTGAGGAAGTCC
>JAFPYA010000148.1 GCA_017412445.1 Clostridia bacterium | reverse complement strand
GGCGGCGTTTTCGCGCGAAAAAACGGCGCTCGGGGGGACGGGCAGCCTTTCGTGCCGATGGAAAAACACGGCTTTACAGGGTTCGCCCGTGGCAGTTTTTGAATTTTTTTCCGCTGCCGCAGGGGCAGGGATCGTTTCGGCCGACTTTTTTGATTACGCGAATCGGCGTTCTGGCCTGCGGCTCGGCTGTGTTCACGGTGATGTTCTTGGCTACTTCCTTTCGCTCCGGAGGACGATTGATTATAGCCGTGTAGAGACTGCGCACAGTGTCCTCCTGAATGAGATGGACCATTTCCTCAAACATGTCGTAGCCCTCGTGCTGATACTCCACTATGGGCTGTCTCTGACCATAGGCTCTCAGGCCAATGCCCTCGCGAAGCTGATCCATCGCGTCGATATGATCCATCCAGCGCCTGTCGACGCTGCGCAAAAGTATGGTGCGCTCGACCTCGCGCATATCAAAGCCCGCGTCGGCAATGAGCTTCTCGCGCTCCTCATAAAGCGCGTTGCTCTTTTCCTTGAGCGCAGCGATGAGGCTGGGTTTATCACATACGGACAGAGAGTCATACGCAGCCTGTACGTCGCCCTTGTTTAGGCAGATTCGCTCAAGATAATCCGCAAGGCCCTTAAGATCCCAATCGCTGTGCGCGGCGTCGGAGGAAGCATGGGAATTGACCGCCTCCTCGAGCACCGTATCGCGCATATCGGTGATGCGCTGCCTCATATCTCCGCCCTCAAGCACCTCGCGGCGCTGAGCGTAGATAAGGTTGCGCTGAGTGTTCATCACATCGTCGTATTGCAGCACGTTTTTACGTATATCGTAGTTACGGCCTTCTACGCGTTTCTGGGATGCCTCTATCTGCTTTGAGAGCATGCCGTATTCGATTCGGTCGTTGTCCTTTAGACCAAGCTTTTCGACTATGGGCTTTATCCTGTCTGAGCCGAACAGACGCATCAGATCGTCCTGCAGCGAAATATAGAAGCGGCTGGAGCCGGGATCGCCCTGTCTGCCCGAACGGCCGCGCAGCTGGTTGTCTATGCGGCGGGATTCGTGGCGTTCCGTGCCGATTATGAACAGACCGCCCAGAGCCACTACCTCCTCGTGCTCCCTGTCGGTTTCTACCTTGAATTTTTGGTAAAGCTCGTTGTAGACATTTCTGGCGTCGAGCACCTCCTGACTTACGTCGGAGGCGTGGCCTACCGCTTCCTCTATAAGCTCCTCATCATAGCCCTGCTGCTTCATCTCGTGCTTGGCCATGAATTCGGCGTTTCCGCCCAAAAGTATATCGGTGCCGCGGCCCGCCATGTTTGTGGATATTGTGACCGCGCCCTTCTTGCCTGCCTGAGCTACGATTTCTGCTTCCTTCTCATGGAATTTTGCGTTCAGCACGACGTGCTTTATGCCCTTTTTGTCGAGAAGCCTGCTGACATATTCACTCTTTTCAACGGACACCGTGCCTACCAGCACAGGCTGCCCCGTGGCATGGAGCTTCTCGACTTCCTCCGCCACGGCGTCGAACTTACCTTTTTCAGTCGTGTATATGGCGTCGTTAAGATCCTTGCGAATCATGGGTTTATTGGTCGGCACCTGAACTACGTCAAGCTTATAAATGCCCTGGAATTCTTCCTCTTCGGTTTTGGCCGTACCGGTCATGCCGGAGATCTTTTTGTACATTCTGAAGTAGTTTTGGAACGTGATCGTAGCAAGCGTCTTGCTTTCGCGTTCCACCTTTACGTGTTCTTTGGCCTCTATGGCCTGATGCAGGCCGTCGGAATAGCGCCTGCCCGTCATAAGACGGCCGGTAAACTCGTCAACGATTATGACCTGTCCATCCTTGACTACGTAGTCCACGTCGCGCTTCATAAGCGCGTTGGCTCTGAGTGCGGCCAGTATATGATGATACAGTTCGTTATTCTGAACATCGGAAAGGTTTTCGATGTTGAAATATCTTTCAGCCTTGCGTACGCCTTCATCGGTGAGCGCGATTGTCTTTTCTTTTTCGTCCTTGGTGTAATCCTTGTCTTCACCTTCTCTGAGGGAGGTAACAAAGCGGTCCGCCATGTTGTAAAGCTCGGTGGATTTTTCGCCCTGACCCGAAATAATGAGCGGCGTTCTGGCCTCATCGATAAGTATTGAGTCGACCTCGTCTACTATGGCAAAATTCAGCGGCCTTTGCACCATGCGCTCTTTAACGACCACCATGTTGTCCCTCAGATAGTCGAATCCTAGCTCGTTATTAGTGGCATATGTGATGTCGGCGGCGTAAGCCTTTTGTCTCTCCTCGGGGTTCATGTCGTGCAGAATAAGCCCCACGTTCATGCCCATGAAGCGGTAAATCTTTCCCATCCACTCGCTTTGATACTTGGCAAGATAATCGTTAACCGTGACTATATGGACGCCTTCACCCGGAAGTGCGTTCAGGTAGGCCGCCAGCGAGGCGGTTAGAGTTTTGCCTTCACCGGTTTTCATTTCGGCGATGCGTCCCTGATGCAAGACTATCGCGCCTACGAGCTGTACAGGGAACGCTCTTTGTCCTATCGCCCTGTATGCGCCCTCTCTCACTGCCGCAAGCGCCTCCACAAGCAATTGGTCGAGCGTCTCTCCGTTTTTGTAGCGCGTTCTGAATTCTTCGGTCTTGCCTCTCAGCTCACGGTCGCTCAGCTTTTGCATCTCGGGCTCTCTGGCTTCGATGAGCTTTACGGTCTTCATAAGCTTTTTTACTGCAGCTTCATTTGAGCCGCCCAATAGACCCTTTATGGCATCAAACAACTTTTCCATTGCTAACTCCTGCTATGTTAATCGATTTATTATACCAAATATTTTCTTTTAGTACAAGAGCTACGGCACCTGTTCTATGCTGCCGAGGCAATATTTAATGCGCCTTAAATACCACTTGAACCTAAATTTTAACTTCATGGTCCCGATAATGCCCTTGTACGCACGCTCGGCCTCATTCTTATCGAAATGCGCATCATTGCTTTCGGAGTACCTGCGACCCGCGACCTGGAAGCTGAAGCTTTCAAAGCTTTCGTCCGCGATGCCCATTTGTACCGCCTTCTCGGCGTATCCAGAGGGCGTATAGCCGTGAGTCATGCTAAGCCCCTCTACTTCAAGCGCGACTATACAGGCCTTGTACCAGACGAGCAGCCTGTCATCCGCATTTTTATACTTTTGCTCCAGCACTTCGGGTCGGCTTTGCCTTAGCCGCATAAGCAATAGTGCAATAAGCAAAAGCAGCACAACACAGATCAGCGCAATCCATAGTACG
>JAFPYA010000147.1 GCA_017412445.1 Clostridia bacterium | reverse complement strand
CACCATCCTGGTAGCCGTCGTCAAGGGCAAGGACGTGACCAAGGAATCCATCAACGCCGCCATGAAGGCCGCCAGCAATGAGTCCTTCGGCTACACCACCGAGAAGCTGGTCTCCAGCGACATCATCGGCATGACCTACGGCTCTCTGTTCGATGCCAACCAGACCATGGTCACCAAGATCGACGACGACACCTATCAGGTGCAGGTCGTGTCCTGGTACGACAACGAGAACAGCTACACCAGCCAGATGGTCCGCACCATCAAGTACTTCGCCGAGCTGAAGTAATTCACATCTAAAACCGCTACCATTCTGCCGCACAACGGCAGAATGGTATTTTTTTCGGCGGCGTCAAATGAAAAAGCGTTATCGCTCCTTTTGAAAAACTATATTGCTCCTTTTGATAGCGATTATGTGCCTGACGCTCGCGCAGTACAGCGACGGCGAGCTGTGGCTGCTTATGAATGACAACTCAAGCTTTCCGGTTTTCCGCCGCGGCTGACGTCGGGCAGTCTGAAAGCAGTAAGCAGGGGCAGTTACTTCCTGTCCGTATGCATTTCGCCTGCCACGGCGGAGCCGATGATAAGTATTGCCCCTATGACGGTGAGCAGGCTCAGGGCTTCTTTCAGGAACAGCGCTGAAAACAGCAGCGCGGACACGGGATCGATATAGCTGAGTATGGCTATGGACTGCGCCTTCAGGCCGTCCATGCTGCCGAAATACAGAAGATAGGCGACGCCCGTATGAATAAGGCCCACCGTCAAAAGCAAGATGACGGTTCTTGCGTCGAAGCCCGCAGCGGCCGCGCCTCCTGTCAAAAGCATATACGGTGTCATTACCGCCCCTGCGGACATAAGCTCTATAGCGGTTTTGCTGTATGCATCCAAGCCGCTTATGCGCTTGTTCATTATCACCACCGCGGAATACAGTACCGCCGCGCCGAGGCCGAGCAGCACGCCTTTCACGCTCCCAGTCTGCCCGCCGCCGATCACGCCTGAAATAAGCACCATGCCCACGATTGCGACGGCGGCGCATACCGCCCGTTTCGCGCTCAGTCTTTCCTTGAATATGAAGGGCGACAGCAGCATCACTATCGTGGGCTCCATATAGTAGCACAGGGTGGCGACGGCGACAGAGGTATAATTGTACGCTTCAAAAAGCAGTATCCAGTTTATCCCCATCGCCGCGCCCGTCAGGGCGAGAAGCAGCGTCTTCGATAGCTGCAGCTTTTCCGAGCGTTTTTTGCGCCTCACGAGCACAAACGCCAGCATGAACAGGCCGCCGAGCATGCCCCGCGAAAAGGCCAGAAAGGCAGAGGAAACCGGTATGTATTTGCGAAAGATACCTATCGTTCCCCATATGAGCATGGCCGACACGAGCATCAAAACGTTTCTTCTGCCGCCCACTTTTGATTCCACCTGACTTCTCCTTTGCGTCCGTCAGCCGACACATTGCTAAAGCCCGCCTCCTTTTTTGGCGGCGGGCTTCATATCTGCTTATTTTTCAAGCAGCTGCGAATAGGATACCTTCGCCTCAAACTGGTAATTTCTGTCTCCGCGCTCAAGGGTGGTCGCTTTCAGTACTTCAAGGCTCGGCCTGACCTCGACGCTTATCTCCCTGCCGTCCAAAGCGAAGGTCACGGGCCGTGCAAAGTCGATCATGTCCTCATTCAGGTAAATGTCGAAGTCGCCCTCAAATTCTGACGCGTCGATCTCGATGCGGTTATCGCCTGCAAGCTCTACGCGCAGTGTGCCTTCGGCGCCGATGGGCGCGCTCAGGTAATAAAAGCTCTCAGTCTTGCGCATTTCAGCGCGGGTGTTCAGATCCCAGATGACGCGCTCAGGCAGGGGATTTCGGACAAAATCCCGCATGTAGTGGGGCGGAAAGCAGTCGATGCGCGCATACTTGAGCGCGTCTGAGCCGTTGAGCCAGTCGGCATAGTTCTCGATGATATACTGCTTGGTGGCCTCGTAGTCCGGGTAGTTGTGTCCCTTGTTTAAGTGGATAAGAACGCGGTGGGCGTAGCCCTCCGGCTCAGCCGCCTGCAGTTCGTCCAGATAGACGCCGTACTGGGCGGTGACGGTGTTGCGGTCGTAGGCCGTGTCGAATTCACCCGCCTGCAGCTGTATGGGCAAATTGTACAGATTGACGAGGCTCACCCCGTTGGGATGGCCGGAGGACATGTTCACCGCCGCGAACCTGTCCGCCATGCGCGGTGAGATTGCGTACACGCCGTCGCCACCCGCCGAGAAGCCCTCGAGGTATACCCGGTTGGGATCGACATTCTGTGTAAGAATCATGTATTCTATCAGCCTGTCGTAGAGCGGATAGCTCTCCGGGTTAAAGTGGGTGTCCCAGGTATCCCTGACGCCCCTGACCGCCACGTACACGCCGCAGTCCAGCCAGTCGCTGTAGTACGCCTGCATGTGTCCCCACTGCTGGTCGTTGATATCGGGCGTATCCGAGGCGCCGCCGCCGTGCAGGGCGATGTAGAGCGGATAGCCGTTTTCAGGCATTTTGCCCTTGACCTCAACCGTATAGCGCATGGTGACTTCACCGAATACAAGCGCCTGCGCCTCAGTCTCGCTTTTGAGCTCCTCGCTGCCAAGGTGCGAAAGGCAGTATTCGTTCCAGACCGCCTCACGCGCCTGCTTTATGCCGTCCAGTCTGATTTCATCTTCGCCTGCCATAAAATCCTCCGTCCCTTCCGCGCCCGAAACGCACATCATCAGGCACATTACCGCGATAAGAACAGTACATATTTTTCTCATATTGCTCCCCTTGCTTCTGACGTTATTTGCGTTTGTCTATTTTAGCATGAATCCGCCCATTTGGCAAGCGCTGACAAAAAGGCAGACCCGTATTGCTCACGCAAAGCAAGGGTCTGCCTTTCGGGTGACAGGAGCGCGTTTTTCCGCGCGGCTTTTTCAGCCCACGATGCCGCTTCTCTCCACGCCCTGCACGAAGCGGCGCTGCACGATAAGGTACAGTATGATAAGCGGAATCAGCACGGCCAGCGCGCAGGTCTTGTTTATGGCGTTCTGGTAGAGGATGTTGTCGGTGAGGTAGGTGTAGGTGCCCGGCACCTTGGAGCTTATGCCGTCGAGCGCCTGCTTCATGTTGGCGGTGCGCTTTATGTACATAAACATGAGGTTGTTGGCGTTGCGCGGATCGAACCAGCTGAGGAAGGAGGTGTCGTTCCAGTTCCAGACGAAGGAGAGCGTGCCTACCGTTATTAAGCCCGGCCCCGCGCAGGGCAGCACGATTCTGAAGAACGTGCGCACGAAGCCCGCGCCGTCCACGTATGCCGCCTGCTCCAGCTCCTTGGGCAAGCCGCGGAAGGTCTGGCGGAAGATGTAAATATAAAGTCCGCTCTTAAGACCCATGCCCAGCGCCGAGAGGATGTATATGATTGCGGGCTGGTTTAGCAGGTTCAGCCCCTTGCCCTCGTTGTACAGCGGTATGAGGCCGAAGAGCCTGAAATCGCTGAAGTAGAGGTACTGGGGCAGCATTATGATCTGCGAGGGCACGAGGATGGTAGCGATCACGCAGGCGAACAGCACGCCCTGTCCCTTAAATTTCAGGCGCGCGAAGGAGTAGCCGGCCAGAAGCGTGCAGGCGACCTGCAGCAGCATGACGATGACCGTGTACAATAGCGTGGAGGGCAACGTCTTGCTGTAATTCAGTATGAGGTAGGCCACATGCATATTCTGGGTACTCAGGCGCATAGGGATCCAAATCGACGAGCTCAGGCCGAGGTCCGCCGGGTGCGTCACCGCGACCACGATGTTGGACAGTATTGGCGCCAATATTAGGTAGCTCAGGCATATGAGCAGCGTGTAGCGCAGTATGGCCGCAATCACGCTCTTGGAATGCTTTTTCACCATCGCGGGCGTGATCTTTTTGTGCGTCCTGACCTTCGTCTTCGCATTAGTCATAATAGAACACCGCCTTTCTGAGCGGCAGTATGTACACCGCTATGACGAGCAGCACGCCCACGAGGAAGAGCATGCTCATGGCCGCGGATCTCCCGTAGCCCTGCAGTATGGCGACGTCCTGAAACGTGCCGGCAAGGTCGCTGGATAAAAACAGGTCGCTTATCGTGTAGAGCGTACAGGTCAGTATCATCGGTGAGACCATGACCACCGTGACCTTCCAGAAGGTCTGGTAGCTCGTCGCGCCTTCTATCTTTGCCACTTCATACAGCTGCGGCGGTATGCCCTGCAGCGCGGCAAGGAAGATAAGTATCTGTATACCGCTTAGGGACACGACCTTGAATATGTCGTTGACGGCATTGGCGAGGTAGGCCACTATCTCCGTGCCCACACCGAGTGAAAACAGGAGCTTGGATATAATCGCCGCGCCGTAGACCTGCTCCTCCTGAGACTGAGCCATCAGCAGTCCCTCGGTGTTGCTGACCCTGTCCAGCATAAGGCCTGTGGCCATTACGATAGGAATGAAGAAGATGGCTCTTGCGATTGAGCGGCCAAAGAACTTGCCGTTTAACAGTATCGCGCACAGGAGCGAGAAGACGATGATGAGCGCCGTATAAAGCAGTACCTCCAGCACGGTCTCCACGAGGTTGCGGATGAAGTTGGGATCTTCCCTTATCAGGTAGCGGTAGTTTTCGATCCAGATAAACTTTTCGTCCAGACTTCCGGCCTGAATCTTGATTTCCTCAAAGCTGAACAGCAGCTCCCTCCCCATGGGCACTATGAAGAAAAGCGCAAAACCCAACATCCACGGCAGAAGGAAGATGATGCCCCACATGCCCGTCTTCTTGCCGAAGGACATGCGCGCGTAGCGCTCCCTGAACAGCAGTATAAGGCCGACTATCAGCATAAGCGAGCTCGCTGCGCCCGCAATCCAGCTTTTGCCGCCCAGCGGATAAACGCCCTTTGCGTTCCAAATGATGAACAGCGCAATCGCGGCCAGCGACAGACCGATCAGCACGAGACCCGCGATGAACGAAGGCGTTGCCTTGAAAGGCACTTTTTTGCGTGCTTTATGCGCATTCAGAGCGGGTGTCCCCGCTATATGTACTCTGTCTTTCATTGGCCTACCTCCACGATGGCGAAGTAGCGAGCGGGCACTTCGATGCCGTCTACGCGCACGGGCTTGGAATTGTAATTCACATAAGCCGTCACGCCGTTGTCAAATACGGTGCGCCTGACCCCATAAGCCGGTATATCATGGGAGATTATCTGCGCGGTGCGCACCTTATGCCAGTAATCGTTGAATGCGGCGTAGGACTCGCCTATCATGCCAAGCCACTGCTCGTACTGCGTCATGAAGTAGCCCTGCGTATCCGTATCCTCTGTGTGCAGGAAAATCTCCTCGTCCTGATAGGAGAAGATGAAGTGCGGGCAGCTCTTGCTCTCTATGGCAAAGTTGAGCTCGCGCCATATGCCCATGTAGGCGCTCTCGTTCCACGCCTTTGACGTATAGACGCACGCGCCGTCCAGCACCAGCTGTATAAAGGGCACGGACGCGTCCTCCACCTTGTGGCCGTTGTTGCCGTCCGGCAGGTCGTAAACCATAGACGCGTTTTTGAGCGCGTAATCGTTTGGCGCGCTCATTACGAGCGTATGAACCTGACTGATGGTATCGATGGCCTCAATGACGCGCGGCGTCGTGTTGACGCGGGAGATGTTTTCCTTGTTGCGGTAGTCGCCCACCAGCAGGTGGCCGATATCGTCAAGCGCGAGACCGCTTACGCGGAAGTCCGCCTTCGAGAAATTCCTGCTCAGCTTCTGGCTGTATTCCCCGAGATACCACGGCGATACGTAGAAGCTGTCGGTATAGCTCCTGCCTCGGGCAAGTATGGGCTCGGCGTAATTGATTATGTTTGCAATGTAGTCGTCCTGACGGCGCGATGCCTGAGAGGACTTTGAGAAGTTGTCGGTGGAATAGACCTTGATTACGTTGGTCACGGTATACACCCGTGCGCCCACGGCTTCTGCCGTCTCAGTCAGGCGCGTGAGCTCGGACGCCTTGCCCGCGTCGGATTCGAGATTAAGAGAACTCAGCGACTCGTGCTTTACGCCGCCCTCGTAAAAGCCGCGCATCAGCAGTATCGGCTCCTTTACGCCGGTCTCGATAAGCGCCGTCAGTATCTCGCCCGCCTGGCTGATTGTGGTAGCCACCGCGCGGGATTCGTAGGGCACGCCCGCCGCGAACTCGGTCTTTCTGACCGCGCCTATAATCTCGGCAAAGAAGGGCGCGTCCTCCGGTATCTCGTTTAAGGTAAGCATGCCTCTGTCAAGGAGGTAATTGCGGTAGCTGCGCGCCATGCCCACGTATGAGGCCTCTTCACCGTTCAGGAAGCGGTAGCGCAGCACTATGTCGTCCGTAAACACGTCCGTGGGATAGCGGGGCGAGCCGCCAGAGGCGGTGCCGACTACCGAGACCTGCTCAATCGGGCGAAGGGTAAAATAGCTGTAGACGCGGTTGAACTCGTCGCTGCGCCCTGAAATATCGGCAAATATGCCCGCGAGCTCAGCGCCGTTTTCGATGATTGCCAGCGTCGCGCTGTCCCCCGCCTTGATGCCGTAGACCGGGAAATGAATCGGCTCGTAGGGTGCCACGTAGGTTTCCACGTTCATCAGCTCGTCCTGACCGTACACTTTGTCGTCATAGGACAGGGCGGTCGTCTTGCCGTTGTTCAGGTTTATTATGCTGCCGCAGCCGTCGGGCACGAATATGTAGCCCTCCTGCTCGGTATCGGCGCTCATAAAGTAGGGCAGCAGGTCGATGCGAGTAACCGGGTTGCCCGCGGTGAAAGTGATCTCGGAGCAGGGCACGCTGACCAGAAAATCGCTGCCGTCGAGCGTGTATCTGATCTTGATGCCTATGCTGGGGTTTACCTTCTCGATAACGTAGCCGTAGGCCGCGTTGTCCTCCTCCAGATCCTCCTTCGTGTAGGGGGTCAGTGTGTAGAACTGCTCGTAGAGCGCGCTCAGCTTCACCTTGCCCATCGCGTTTTCGTTGTAGCGCACCCACATTGTGTCGCGGTAGATGCGGTAAAACTCGCGGAAGAGCTTGTCGTCCCTTTCGGACCAGTTGGGCAGGAGCATCGTGTTGTACTTCTCCACCGGCACCATCTTGGGCAGGTCGTCGCTGGTGAGCGTCTTGTCGCCTATGGTGAAGCTGATCTCTATGCCGTTCTCTATGAGCGTATATTCACAGTTGCCGTAGGCCACCGACATGGAGTTTGAGTCCATGGAGTTCGTGGTGCCCACGAATTCGTTTACGATGTATGTCACGCGGCAGTCGCTTTTCTGGGTGTTCTTCGTCAGCCCGTTGCCCTTTGTGCCGTTCATGACCTTGGTATTGTAGATTTTGCCGCTGCTCAAGTCCGTCACGCGCATTTCAAACGTCTCTTCGTTAAACTCGAGGCGAAGGT
>JAFPYA010000146.1 GCA_017412445.1 Clostridia bacterium | reverse complement strand
TCCCCGTTTTTCAGTATGACATCATAGGCCTGCATTGTCTCTTCGTCGTCAACTTCCACTGAGAGCGCTTTCCATTTGCCCTCCAGTCCTCTTTCGGCAAAAGCCAGATTGCCGATAGCCAGGCTCAACATCATCACCATTGCCAGTATAAGGGCGAGCTTCTTCATTGATTTCCCCTCCCGCTTTTTATCGTTTTCATAAGCTTTCATTAATGAAACCTTAACAAATCGATTATATCAGATTAAATATGACATTGCAAGCGTTTGGCAAAAAAATCACCTGCGAAAAAACAGGCCTAACGGGATAACTCCAAAAAGGGCATTTTCAACGTCTTCCCGAACGAAGACAGGCGGATTTACGAAAAGCGGCCAAAAAACTGCAACAGACGAAATGCGGCGGGGATTGCTCCCCGCCGCAAGTATTGTTCAGGCCTTTTTCGGTCACGCCTTTTCAAGCAGGCGCGCCTTTTCCTTTTTGGCCTCAGCCAATTGAGTGTCCTCCGTGAGCCCCCATTCCTTTTCCAGAAGCTCGATCATGCGATCGTAGGTTTGGGCGGCTTTGGCGTATGAACCCATTATCTCGTATATGTCCGCTATGGCCATCAACGCGTCGCAGAAGCGCGGCCTGCGCTCATCCTTCTCAAAGGAACGCTCGTAGAGGTCGATGGCCTTGGCGTAATCGCATTTTTCCGCGTAATACTGGGCGGCCTCAAACAGGCAGCCGTCATCCTCCGGGTGAGCCGAAACGAGGTCTTCAATGAGCTTGTCGGCCGTCTTTTCGTCGAAACGCGCAAGCGCGATGTGCGCGCGGTAGACCTGATCCATAGTGTTTCTTGCGTTCGGAAGGCGGCTTGCCCTTTCCAGATACTTTTCCGCCTCGTCAGCGCGGTGATCGGCGAGCAGGTTGTCGATAAGGTACATGTACGGCAGGCGCACCCCGGGATTTTCTTCGACGACGCCGCGCCAGAAGTTGATAGCCCTGGTGTGGTTGGACATGTTCCAGTCCCAGACCGCGTGCCCCTCCGCCTTATTGAGTATCCACTGGCAGTCCTTTACCTCGGGGGCAGTGCGTATCGCGTCCTTTGCGTATCTGGCCGCCTTCGCGGCGCAGGAATTCATGCGGTGCCAGTAGAGATAGGCGATAAGGCTTGTCGCACGCTGCCCGTTTTGTTCGTCTTTAAGCTGTGCCTTGAGGAAGTCCTCGTATTCCTTGAAGAGCTCCTGCGGAAGCTCATCGGTGATATCGAGGCTGTTTTCAATGCGGTTCAGGCGCTGTTCGCTGGTGAGATCAAACAGGTCGTCTATGCTGACGCCGAATATCTCCGCCAAAAGAGGAAGCGCGCTTATGTCCGGCATGGCCACGGCGTTTTCCCACTTGGAAACGGACTGGGCACCTATGCCCAGCTTCTCCGCCAATTGCTCCTGTGTAAGACCAGCTCTGAAGCGCAGCTGTCTGATTTTCTTTCCCAATTCCATATTATTACCTCCCGAAGCTCTTTGCTTACGGGCTTATTATACTGAGCCGGCAGGCCAGATTCAATAACGCAGATTTCGAGTTCTGTCGCCTGTCGGTTGAGTTGATGCGAAGTATTGAAACGCAAAGGGAGGCAGCCTCAGCTTAAGTCGCCTCCCGTTTTTGTAAAAGCCGCGTCACTCGGCTGCCTCGGAATAATCCGGCTCGTAGCCCTCGGCGGAGACCTGCCCCGCCGCTATATAGAGCTCGAAGTAATCGTCATACAGGCCGAGGCAGGCGTCCATGCCCGAGTTGGTGCTGAAGGCCTTCTCCAGCACGCGCTGCCAAGAGCCGTATTCTTCAAACAGCTCGTCCGGCTGAGGGCCGTCCTCGTGGCCGTACTTTTCAAGGTTGCGCGCCTTCACCCTTTCGAGACCCTCCGGGTCGTCCGCGTAAGCGGCGAGGCGGATCTCGTTGCGCTTTGTGCTTACGGCGCGCGCGATTTCCTCGGTAGTCTTGCCCTCGCCCTTCATTTCCACGAGCATTTTGTACATTTCCTCTATGCTCTCATGGTAGGCGAGCCTGTCCTGTCTGCCCGCCTCGACGAGCTCGGGGTCGCTCCAGTCCATATCGGCGTACTGCTTAAGGCTGCCCTCGCTGCTCGGCCTGAAGCCGTATACGGCATCAGGATCCTCAACGATGTCCGCCATGGCGGAGGGATTCTGGCGCGGATCGTGCACGTAGCTGAACGCTTCAAAAGCAGCTTCGCCGGTTTTTTCCGCCGCAGCGCCGAAAAGCGCAATCACGAGACAAAGGGTCATAAGCGCCCACAGCATTCTTTTCATTTACTGCCTCCGTATTTTTTAATCTGTTTCACATTGTTATACGTGCGTCAGAAGCCGCCGGCTGCGCTTTTTGAAATTTTTGCCATCTGCTTTTACGCGATTAAATGCCGTATTTTATGTGCATGCGCGTCAGCTTTTCGCCGAAGGGTTTTGCGAACACCCACAAAAACACCACGTTTGAAACGACGTAGGAGACCGTGTACGGTATCGCCGAGACCAGCGCGGCGAGGTACAGCTTTATTGAAAAATCGCCGTTATACCACACCACCGTCCACACGTCCATTATGAACGAATACAGCGCGCCCGCGATTATGCCGTATATGAACAGAAGCACGCGGCTGCGCTTGAGCGGCTCGGCGAGTATGCCCGCCAAAAAGCCCAGCAGACCCCACGACAGCATCTGAAACGGCGTCCACGGCCCTTGCCCAAAGTAGAAGTTGGACAGCACCGCCGTGAGCGACCCGGCCAAAAACCCCGATTCCGCGCCCAGATACATGCCTGTCAAAACGGTCAAAGCGGTCACGGGCTTGAATATTGGTATAAAGCGCCCGACGATCGACAGCGCGGTTAGCACCGAGACTATCACGAGCCGCCTTGAGCCCGTGCGCTTTTTGTCAAAGCCCGTTGCGAACAGCGCCACCGCCGAGACCGCTATGCACAAAGAGATAAACGCGTAGCGCTTTTCGTGAAACACGGTTATGCCGAGCGCCACGAAGCCCGGCGCCAGCACAAAGGGCACGAGATAGCGCACCGTGCGCCTGAGCTTTTCGTTCCTTATGGGCTTCATTTGCGCACCCCGTTGAGCTTTAAGAGCGCGACCGCGTCTTCAACGGTCACGGCGTTTTCATAGCGCCCGCGGGTCATGCGGCTGACCGATGTGGTATAAAAGCTGTTGGCGGCAAAAAAGCGCCTCGTCTCATCGCAGGAGGTGATTTCGCCAAGGAAAAACATGGCCGCCCTGTCGGCAAGCTGCGAAGCGAACTCCACATCGTGGGTCACGCAGAGTATCGTTACGCCCGCGGCCTTGAGCTTTCTGATTATGGCCGCAAATTCCGCCTTAGTGTTGGCGTCGAGCCCCTTTGTGGGCTCATCCAGCATGAGCAGGCGGGGCTTGCAGCTGAGCACCTTTGCCAGTGCCAGCAGCTGCTGCTGCCCGCCCGAAAGGTCGTAGGGGTGCATGTCGTAATATGGCGCAAGGTCGAAGGGCAGGGCGCTTATGTCGCAGTCCTCAAGTTCCTCCCTCACGCTGTTTCTCAAAAACACCGTCTGCACGTCCTGCGGCATAAGCGCGAGGCAATTTTTGTACAGCATCTGATTTTTGTAGTCCTTTATTCTTTTGCCAAATACGTTTATGCGGCCGCTGTAGGGCTTGTGCAGACCCGCCGCGCACGCGAGCATAGTGCTCTTGCCCGAGCCGTTGCCGCCCAGCACGCAGAGTATCTCGCCCTCCCAAAGCGTAAAGCTGAGTCCTCTGAGTACGTCGCCCGAATTGCGCTCGTACCTGAACCACACGTCCTTGAATTCAAGCGCCGTGCTTCCGTGAGCGGGCGTTTCCCTCTCCGGCAGCGACTTTATGCTGTCGTCAAAGCCCGCCTCGATATATTTGCGTCCCTCGTTTACGGTCACGGGACAGGCGGAGCCGTGCTCCACGGCGGCAAAAATCCTGACCGCGGCGGGCAGATAGTTCAAAAACTCACTGTCGCGCATTATGCTTTTGACACAGGAGCGCATCTCCCCGAATGCGTAGAGCGCGCCGTCTTTGAGAAAAATCAGCTTATCGCACACGGGCAAAGCCTCTTCGAGGCGATGCTCTATCATAAGCACCGTCAGCGAGAGCTCCCGGTTCAGCTTGACCACCGTGGCAATGAATTCAGAGGCCGCAATCGGGTCGAGCTGCGCGGTGGGCTCGTCAAGCAGAAGCACGTCCGGCTGCATCACCATGACCGAGGCGAGGTTGAGCAATTGCTTTTGCCCGCCCGACAACTCGCTCACCTTTTTGTCAAACCAGCCCTCTATGCCGAAAAAGCAGGCCATTTCAGCCACGCGCCTGCGGATCTCGTCGCTCCTGAGCCCCAGATTTTCGAGGCCGAAGGCCAATTCGTGCCACACCTTGTCGGTCACAGTCTGCTGCTCGGGCTTTTGGGTCACAAAGCCCACGCGAAAGGCGCTGTCGCGCTCGCTCAGCTCGTCTATGCTCTTGCCTTCAAAGCGCACCTCGCCCTTGAGCTCGCCAAGCGGCCTTATCTCGCGCTTCAAAAGGCGCATAAGCGTGCTTTTGCCGCTGCCCGTTGCGCCGCAAAGCAGGGCAAAGTCGCCCTTTTCTATTTCAAAGCTCACGCCCGAAAGCGCACTTATGCCTTGCTTTGGATATGTGAAGCTTAAATCCTTGATCTCAAGTATTGCCATTTGAGAGCGTCTCCGATTTCAATAGTGGCGGGAAGAAACGATAAAAGCGCGTATGCGATATAGGCGGCAAGCCTCAGGAAATCAGGCGAAATTTTGCTCACCGTCGGGTAAAACGCAAATTCAAGGCCGCCGAGCGCCATAGCCGCGCCCACCGCGCCCGCAAGCATGAGCGACAGCCCCAGCAAAAGCGCGTCCTGCGGCCTGAATTTATAGGGCGAAAAGCAGGTGCGCCTGCCCGTGCCGTAGCCGCGCGCCGCCATGCTGTCCGCGGTGATTATGCCGTTTTCAAGCGCCCAACTCACCATTATCGAAAACACGCTCAGCTTCATGCGAATGAAGTCTATGGCGTTGTCCTCCTTGTATTTGCCAAGCGCCCTTTGCGCCATGTCAGTGCGCTTCGCCTGCATGCGAAACAGCGGCACAAACCTTAACGCCATGCTTATCATAAGCGCGGGCTTGGGCGACAGCAGGCCAAACAGATACAGCAGCTTGTCGCTGGTTATTATGCTTGAAAAGGAGCGGAACCAGTACAATACTGAGACCACCATCGCCGCCGCGTCCGCGCCGTAGAGCAGTGCCTCGAGGGTAATGGGGTTGTCGTTGAGTACGAACAGCACCGTCCTGCCGTTATGCTGAAACAGGGGGTTAATGACCGTAAGCGTCAAAAACAGAAACAGGCTGAACAGGTGCGTGCCCGTCTGCCTGCCTTCGCGGCGTATTACGAAGAGCGTGACCGCGCCCAGCATGGACAAAAGCAGTATCACCGGGTCCATGCTGAACATAGCGATGCCCGCGCTCGCCATGAAATAGACGAACACCGCGAGGGGATTGAATGAATCGAGCGCTTTCATGTCAGTTTTCCGATGGGGTGTATATGTAGTCCCTGAGGTCGGCGCCTATGTCGCGGGAGTACATCCACTGTATCACGTCGCCGTCCCTGAGCTTGTATTCGCCAGAGTTTACGCTGGGCGCTATGCCGTTTACGTAGTACATCCAGCCCGACTGCTCGCCGTAGTCGTATTCGTATATGTAGTTGATGCCTTTGACGTAGACCATGGATATCGATGAGCCTCGGCTGTCGAGCTGAATATTGTAGGCGCGCGCCGCCTGAGTGAGTATGTCAAAGGCTGTCTCGCCCTCTTCAAACTCAAACACGGTGTCCGGGAGTATCACGCCGTCCCTTGGGACGTAGTCCTTATCGGCACTCCCCGGCACTATCACATCGCAGCGAATGCACATTGTGACGCTGCCGACAGCCTCGCTCTTTTCGGTCTTTTGGCCGCTGTAGTAGCTCTTTGTGGATTGAAAATCCGTTACCAGTATCAACGCCGAAACCAGCGCCAGGCTCAGCAGTATGAATATGAAGTTTTTGACGCTGCGCTTGCCGCAAAGATAAAGGATCACAGCCGCCGCGAGCGCAAGCGCCGCTGCAACGATTATGGCGACGAGCTTATATGAAAGCCCGCTGTCGCCGCCTGCAAGTATCGAGCCGTCCGGCGCCGGACTCATTATGTATATGCCGTTCAGTCCGCGCTCGTATCGCCACAGGCTGACCGAGGCCATCAGCGCCTGTACGGTGGCGGTGGAATTATAGCCGCCGTCCGCCACGTGGCAGAAGCTTCCGTCCGAAAGCCTGAAGGCGAGCAGCCCGTCAAAGCAGCTGTTGCCCTGTTTTATGAAGCGCGCGTCCGTGCGCGGGTCGATTTTAAGCGAGCACAGCGCGATAAGCACCTGCGCGGTGGATTCAAGGTTCTCTCCCCCGCCAAAGCCTATGAACGCGCCGCTGTCCTTTTGCTTTTTGGACAAAAACTCAAGCGCCTCGTCCGCCGCCGCCCTGACGCGCGGGTCGCTCTCATAATAGGGTGCAAGCACCTGAAGCGCCATGGCGGTGACGTCGGTGTCGGAATAATTGCCCATCACCGCCCAGCCGCCGTCCGCCTTGCGCATGGACAACAGCTCACTAAGCGCTTCCTCAGCGGTAAAGCGCGGGCTTTCAAGGCCGTTGTTCAAAAGGTGAAGCCCGTAAATATAGCTCATCACGCCCTGCGCGCCCACGGCGCCTTCAAGGGCGCTTTGAACCTGAGGATGATCGGTCTGCTTAAGGGCGCAGAGCGTCAGCGCGTACTTTAAAAGCTCCGTTGAGGACAGATTTCTGCCGTCGGAGACGGTATTTGTGAGCGCAGCACCATAGGCCGCGCCGTCGACCTTAACGCCGCCCTGCGCGGCTGAGATCAGATACCACTCCGCGCCCGCGCCGGCGTTAGGTATCAGCGCGCTTTGTATCCAGTCCTGAACATCCTTGCTGCCGGTGGTCTTTACGCTGTAATCGACTATGCCTTTGAACACTTCCTGCGAGGATACGCCCTCGGCCAGCGACACAAACGGTGAAACCAATACAGCCGCTGTAAGCAAAATGCATACAGCGGCTCGTATAATCACATTGCGGCCTGTCATTTAACCGTGCAGATGGGCGGCACGAGGTTGACCGTCTCGCTGACAGCGCTTATGTAGGAAACACTCTCGGGGAGGGTGAAGGTCACGCTGCCGTCTTCGCCGGTCACATACTCGGTGGCAACGCCGTCAAAGGTGATGACCGCGCCGGCCAGAGGTATGGACACGGGCATGTAGTTTTCATCCCAGCCGACCATGCACAGGGTCAGGGTGATTTCGTCGCCCGCCGCGGCTTCCACAAACGCCTTGTCGAAGTAGGCGTAGGTGTCGCTCCAGGTCTCGAGGTCGGAGTATGCGAAAGCGTTGAGCCTGTCGCCGTCATTCAGAGGATCGGTAAGGCTGTAGGCCATGGCGTCGTTTACGTAGTAGCCGTAGCTGCCGCCGTTCTCGATGCCCCAAAGCTTGGTTATCATAAGGCCGTAGTCGCTGTTGGCGCTGGCGTAGCCCGCCTCAGCGCCGCCCTCAAAGCCGTCCTCATGTATGAGGTAGAGCGCGTCGTTCACGGTCAGGGCATTGTCGCCGTCGACATCCGTAAGCTCGATGGGCTCGGCGATGGTCATGGGCGCGCCAAGGGCGCTGATGGTGACGTATACGGTCACGGTCTCTTCGGCGGAGGCTACGGCGCAGACGCTAAGAAGCATAAGCGCGGCAAGAACGAGTGTGAACAGCTTTTTCATGTCGGTCTCTCCTTTATATCGATTGCTGGTTATACATTTGTCCGCAAATCAGGCGCTTGCGGGCACCCTTTCGGTTATATGTATCATACCACCGCCCGCGCGGGGCTGTCAATACACGGTATGAATTTTAATGGAGGACGGCCGTCATTTTTTGAGGTTCAGCAGCTCCCTGGGCACGTGGCAGTAGCCGGTCGGGTTCTTTACGAGGTACTTCTGATGGTATTCCTCGGCGGGGCAGAAATTCTTGAGCGGCTCAAGCTCCACCGCCAAGGGTTTACCGACTTTAGTCTGTTCTTGTTCGTAGACGGCCTTAATCTCCTTGAGCAGGCTTTCGTCGGTGTAGTATATGCCCGTGCGGTACTGAATGCCGCTGTCGTGCCCCTGACGGTTAACGCTGGTGGGATCGATTATCATAAAGTAGTATTTAAGCAGGTCTGAAACGCTTATCACGTTTTCGTCAAACACTATCTTCACGGTCTCGGCGTGGCCGCTGTCTGCGCAGACCTGCTTGTATGTGACCTCGTCCTCAGGGCCGTTGGCGTAGCCCGTATATGTCTCTTTTACGCCGTCAAACTGGTCGAAAAAGCGCTGCACGCCCCAAAAGCAGCCGCCCGCGAGATAGATTTCTTTCATCGTTATCATTCCTCCGTATTTGATGTGAGCGCCTGAGAAAAGCGCATGAGCACCTCGTTTGCCTTTTTGCCGTAGGTGCAGTAGCCGTTGTTGTCCGCGCCCGCCCACTCGGGATAAAGGCGCGTGGCCGACCAGTCCCACCAGCCCGTGCCGCGTACAAACGGATGGCGCAAAAGCCCGGAAGTAAACGCCAGGTACCAGTCGCACTGAGCCTTTTCGCTGGTTTCGCCGCCAAAGCTCCAGTTGTTGGGCACGTTCTCGCTGCCCCTACGCGAGGGACAGCCGCACTCCATGAACATGAAGGGCCTGTCAAAGCGCTCGGCAACCTTCTTAATGCGCTCAAGGTTTTCGTCGATTTTGTCTATCGGATAATAGCCGGAGGAGGAAATCAGGTCGCAGGCGTTCCACCAGCTCACCCTGTCCTCCTGATACTTGTCGCAGTTGTATGTGACGGGACCCGTATAGACCCTGCGCGCCTCGGATATGAGCCTTCGCCACTCGCTTTCTCTGTGATCCGTGCCCACCATCTCGCAGCCCACGCAGAGCATATCGGCCTCATTTTCGCTGGCCATCAGCGCCACCCTCAAAACGTGGGCGGTGTAGCTCTGGAACCATTCAGCCCAGGTGGGCTCGCTGGGCACACAGTTGTCAATAAAGCGTATATACGCCCGCCAGTAGCCGTCGCGGCAGTTGACCATGGCCTTGAGTATCACCTTGAGGCCGCAGGCGCGCGCCTCGCGGCAGACGTTTTTTACGTCCTCCTCGTCCATCACGTGGGGCGAGTCGCTTACGACCTCGGTGGAATAGGCGTGCTCCTGCCAGGCGCACACGGGGAGTATTATGGCGTTGCAGCCCGTGGTTCGCACAAGCTCGTGCAGCGATTTTTTCCATGCGCCGCCGTTTGTGAAGCCCCGCCTTTCGCAAAACGCGAAGGTGTATGCATTTAAAAACACTTTATCCATGTGTCCACCCTACAGGCAGCTTATAAGCGCGTCCACCTGCGCGTCGGTGGTTGCCCAGCTCGTGGCTATGCGGGCGACGGTGTTGTGCTCATCTATGGGCTCAAAGCGGTCAAGCTCAAGCTTTTCGTCCAGCTTTTCGAGCTTTTCGTTTGAAATGTTTATGAAGATCTGGTTCGTGGGCGAGGGAATGCCGAGCTCGTAGCCCTTTTGGACGAGCGCCGCGCGAATTCTTTGCGCCGCGTCTATCGCGGTTTTGCCTATGCGCTCGTAGAGGTTGTCGGTGAAGAGCGTATCGAACTGTATGCCGTTAATGCGCCCCTTGGCGAGCAGCGCGCCGTGCTGCTTTACGAGGGTAAAGAAGTGCTCCGGCTGCCTGCCGCCCGGGAAGACCACGGCTTCACCAAACAGCGCGCCGCACTTGGTGCCGCCGATGTAGAACGCGTCCGTCAGGCGGGCAAGGTCGCTGAGGGTCACGTCGTTTTCGGGGCAGGCCAATGCGTAGGCGAGCCGCGCGCCGTCCACGTACAGCGGGATTTTGTATTGGCGGCACACCGCGCTGAGAGCTTCAAGCTCGCTTAAGGAGTACAGCATGCCGTACTCAGTGGGCTGGGAGATGTACACCATGCCGGGCATGACCATGTGGTCGCGGGTCACGTCCATGCGGTAGCTTTTAAGACGCGCCTCCACGTCACGGGCGGAAAGCTTGCCCCACTTGGCCTTTACTGCAAGCACCTTGTGGCCGCCCGCCTCTATCGCGCCTGCCTCGTGCACGTTTATGTGCCCGCTGTCCGCCGAAATCACGCCTTGATAGGGCTTGAGCAGCGCGTCTATCACGGTCGCGTTGGTCTGAGTGCCGCCCACAAGCAGATACACCGCCGCCTGCTCGTCAGCGCAGGCCGCGCGTATTTTTTCTATGGCGCTTTGGGTAAACTCGTCCGCGCCGTAGCCAACGCTCTTTAAGCGGTTGGTTTCAACAAATCTTTCGAGAATTTTCTCGTGCGCGCCCTCCATGTAGTCGCAGGCGAAGCGCAGTTTTTCGTCAGACATACGTTGCCCCTTTCGGATATAATTCTGTATCTCACCAGACGGTATTTTATACTCTCCGCGTCTAAAATGCAACGCATATACCGACCTCGGCGAATTAAATCTTCGCTACAAAACGGCAATTTTGTGACGTTGACATTTTGCGTGCGTTGTGGTATCTTTTTTATGACGAAAAATCAAAGGAAAGTGAGCGCCATGCCGTTTAGTATTATACGAAATGACATAACCCGCGTGAAGGCCGACGCGATAGTGAACACCGCAAATCCCCGCCCCGTGGTGGGCAGGGGCACGGACAGCGCCGTGTACGCGGCCGCGGGCTATGACGAGCTGCTTTCAGCCCGCCGCGAGATAGGCGGAATCGCGCCGGGGCAGGCGGCCTCTACGCCCGCCTTCGCCCTCAGGGCCAGGTACATCATACACACCGTCGGTCCCGTGTGGACAGACGGCGCGCACAGCGAAGGAGATACGTTGAGAAGCTGCTACAAAAGCTCTCTTGCGCTTGCCAAAGTGCTCGGCTGCCGCAGCGTCGCCTTTCCGCTGATTTCCACCGGCGTATACGGCTTTCCGAGAAATGAAGCGCTAAGGATAGCGCTCAGCGAAATCGAAGCCTTCCTGTTTGAAAACGACATGGACGTTATACTGGTGGTGTTCGACCGCGCCTCCCTCGAGGTTAGCGAGAAGCTCACCAGAAGCGTTGAGCAGTTCATAGACGAGCACGGCGTGTCCCTCGCGCGCAAGGCGGAATACCCTGGCACGTTTGACGGCGAAGGGTCGCAAGCGCAGCGCATGAACGCCCCTTGCGGCCTGCCTGAAGCCGGTTTGGAGGATGAAGAGGAGTGCTCAAGCGCGGACGACCTCGACCTGTACGAGACAGAAGAAAGGCCCGCGCCCAAGTATAATGCGATAAAAAGAGCGTTCACGGGCTTTACAGCGCCGCGAAAGAAAGTTTCAATCCCCCGCAAGGTAGTTTCTCCTGCCGAAACGGAAAAGCATTTGCCCGACAGCGAAAGAACAGACGACAGCGCGTTTGACGCGCTCGCCCCGGAGCACATAGGCATGTCTGCGTTCGCCTCGCTTGACGACATAAAGCACAAAAGCCTCGACGAGCTGCTTTCCAACGCGGGCGACAGCTTTCAAAAGCGGCTGTTCAAGCTGATAGACGAGCGCGGCCTCGACGACGTGACCGTGTACAAGCGGGCAAACATAGACCGCAAGCTCTTTTCCCGCATCCGCTGCAAAACGGACTACGTGCCCAAAAAGCGCACCGCGCTGGCCTTCGCCATCGCCCTGAAGCTCGACATGCCCACCACCGTCGACCTGCTCTCCCGCGCCGGCATAGCCCTGTCCCCCGGCAATAGGTTCGACCTGATAATCACCTATTTCATCACGCACGGCATATACGACATGTTCGAGATAAACGCCACGCTCTTCAGGTATGAGCAGCCGATTCTGGGAGAGTAAACGCGGGCGTTTCCACAATTTGATAATCGTTGAGCATATAAAAAAAGCACGAACGGAATTTAGTGTACGTTCGTGCCTGTTTTTACGGTTTATTCCTTACATCCTCTCCGGCGCCTTTATGCCTATGAGTCTGAGCGCGGAAGCGATGGTCTGCTTGGCGGCGCGGGTCAGATTCAGGCGGGCCTGCCTTGCGCCCGGGTCGTCGTCGAGTATGCGGTCCTCGTAGTAGAAGCGGTTCATGGCCTTGGCAAGCTCGCAGCTGAAGCGCGTTACGAAGGAGGGCTCGCTGCGCTCTATCGCGCCGGTTACGGTGTCCGGGAAGGACTCCAGCAGCTTAATGACCGCCTGCGCGGCAGAATCTGAGAGCTTGGAATAGTCGGGCTCTGCGGTCTCCTCGCCGGCCTTCCTGAGGACGGATGCGCAGCGGGCGTGGGTGTACATCACGTAGGGGCCTGTCTCGCCGTCGAAGTTGAGCGCCTTGTCCCAGGTGAAGTCGATATCTTTTATCCTGCCGTTAAAGAGGGCGAAGAAGATCACCGCGCCAATGCCTATGTCGCGGGCAATCTCGGCCTTGTTTTCGAGGTTCGGGCTCTTTTCCTCTATGATGGCCGCCGCTTTTTCTACGGATTGGTTGAGCAAATCCTCGAGGTAGACGATGCGTCCCTCGCGGGTGGAGAGCGACTGACCCCCGAAGGAGACCATGCCGAAGTTCACGTGCTCGCAGCCCTTCGCCCAGTCCCAGCCCAGAAGCTCGGCCACCTTGAACAGCTGCTTAAAGTGCAGATCCTGCTGGTATGCGACCACGTACAGGTTTTTATCGAAATTGTAGGTCAGATGGCGGTAGCGGATGGCCGCGAGGTCACGGGTCATGTACAGCGTCGCGCCGTCGGAACGCAGGAACATCGCCGGCGGCATGCCGTACTCATCCAGCTTCACGATCTGGGCCCCCTGATCCTCGACCAGCAGGCCTTTTTCCCTGAGTTCGTCGAGCACAGGCTGCATCTTGTCGATATAGAAGCTTTCCCCCGCGTAGGAATCGAACTTCACGCCCAGCATGTCGTACACGCGCTCGGCGTCCTTGAGAGTGACCTCCTTGAACCAGTTGAAGATTTTCAGGGCTTCCTCATTGCCGTCCTCTATGGCCTTGAACCAGGCGCGGCCCTCGACCTCGAGGGCGGGATTGTCCTTGGCCTCGGCGTTAAAGCGCACGTAGAGCTTCACCATCTCGTCCACGCCGCCGTTTCTCACGGTCTCCTCGTCGCCCCAGCGCTTGTAGGCGGCGATCATCTTGCCAAACTGCGTGCCCCAGTCGCCCAGATGGTTTACGCCCACGCAGTTGTAGCCCTGAAACTTGTACAGGTTGTACAGCGCGTTGCCTATCATGGTGGTTGAGAGGTGCCCAATGTGGAAGCGCTTGGCGATGTTTATCGAGGAATAGTCTATTACCACGGTCTTGCCCGCGCCCCTGTTGGAGCTGCCGTATTTTTCGCCCTGTGACAGCACAGTCTCGACCACCTGCTTTGAGTAGACGGCCTTGTCCACAAAGAAGTTGAGATAACCCTTTACACTCTCAATCCGGCTCAGATAGGGCGAGGCGATTTTTGCCGCCAGCGCGTCCGATATC
>JAFPYA010000145.1 GCA_017412445.1 Clostridia bacterium | reverse complement strand
CGCAAGCGGCAAAAGCGCATTCCTCGCCGGCATCGCCGCGATGCTGGCGGGACACGAAAACGTAGTTTTGACAAACCCTGAAAGCGACAAGCTCGACATACCCGGCATAGAGCTGGCAAGAAGCATAATACAATTGTGACGCGAAAACGCATTAAAGCAATTGACAAACTGAGGGAACACTATGAGTGAAAACGAATCTGCGATGCTGAAAATAAGCGGTACACTTACGCTTGAGGACTACAAGTCGGCCGTCATGGCAAGGAGCATCCGCGCTTTTATAAAGGCTGTGGTCGTATTCATCCTGGCGGTGATAGTGCTGGTGGCAATCCTTACGCTCTTCCAGACGTACCCGTACCTGAAAAACGGTGAAGCCACCGTCAAGGAAGTAGCGGAGATAGCATTAGGCGTATTTACTAAGGGCGCAATGCCTTTTATACTCATCGGCTTCATTGCGCTCTATGCGATATTGCTGTTTTTGATAAGGCCGTATCAGACGATGAAAAGAATGCGCGAGCTCTATCCCGGCGGCATAGCCTTCGTATACAACTTTTACGAGGACAGGCTTGAGGCAAGCTCCACGTCAAAAACGGGCGACTCGACCGTGCGCTTCAAATACTCTGACGTGCAAAGAAAAATCAAAGAGACAAGCTACGCATTCGTGTTGTCTACGGAGCAGAGGAACAGATATCTGCTCTTCAAGCGCATTATGACGCCCGATGAGGCGGCCGCCGTACGCGAACTGCTGAGTGCCCGCTGCCCACAGGACAAAAGGCATGCTGCCTAAGGGCGGAAATACCGTCTGCGCGGCAGAGCTATTCGCAGATAAAAATCTTATGCGCTCTGACTGCTGACATGCCACAGGAGCAATAAAACGCCGGGGCTCACCGCTTAGGATGAGCCCCGGCGTTTGGTTAGGCGTAAAAGCTTATTTGCACATCTCCATCGCCTTATTGCGGACGAGGCCTGCGCAAAGCTCCTTCAGGGTCAGTTCGTCCTCGGGATAGAGCATGGCGTAGAGCGCCGCGCGCGTATTGAGGCAGGCGTTGAACGCGGCCTGCTCCCTCAAGAGCCTGTGCCTGAGCACCGGGTCAGCGCTTGAGATGCGCCCGGCGTATTCCCCGTCAAGCACGTTTTGCCACAGAGCGCGCGACCTGTCCCATGCAAGGGCCTTAAGCGCTTCGTCCTCGCCGGCCTCATTGAAATAGCGGCTTACGACCTTGAGTATGGGCGCATGGGCATTGCAAAGGTTCATTTCTTTGGTGAAGTACAGGCCGGCAGAGGTGTAATTCACCTCGCAGGACAACGCGCTTCGGCGCTGCTGCTCAAATTCCGCGCCGCCGCTTAAGTCCGTGCGCTCATCGGGCGCGTGGCCGAAGGTATAGCACAGCTCGCAGCACAGGTCGCGTGTGATTTCCACCAGCGCCTTGTCTATCTCTATGCTGCTTGCGCCCTCCGCCTCCATGCGCTCCCTCAGCGTGGTCAGGTAGGCCGTGACCGCGGCGAGGTTATTTTTGAGTATGAGCTGCTCTTCCCCGCCGGAAGCGGCTATGCGGCGTTCGTACAGGCTCGTAAGCGATGTGAGCCACAGTTCCGCCGCCCTGCTCCAGGCGCGCTCGCGGTCGAGCGGGCTGTCCGCGGTGATAAGCATATCGCTCACGCGCTCCTCAAGCGCCGCGTGCTCCACGCAAAAGTCGTTCTTGTACGAGGCTGCGCCCTCGCCCTCAGCTGCGATGTGGTATTCGCAGCTCATCTTTCCACCGCTATGGGGCGGCGTCGGGTCGGAGGTGGTGTCCACGATGACTTCGTTCGAATTCACGGTGATAAAGCTGCCATCCTCGTCCAGCATTGTGAACCAACCGATATTATAGATTTCGCCGTAATTCACGTCGTCTTCCTTTACGGTATAGGTCACATGCTCCACAATGGGCGCGCTGTCAAGAGTGGCGTGGGAGTTCAGCCAAAAGCCCGGCGTGTCGGTCAGAAGTATGTCGAAGGCATCCACGCTCTTAAATACGCGGCCGGTTGCGTTGTACAAAACGATGTCGTACTCCACCTGCTCGCCCTCGGTGTAGGCGTAGCCGTTTATGGGCGTGCTGACCTCGTACTTATAGGCTACGGGATATTCGGGTATTTCCGGCTCACCCGGACCGGTGCGGATGAACGTAAAGTTCCAGGGATAGAAATCCAGACGGCCGAAAGGCTCGATTTCCGTCCATGCAAAGAACTCTACTTCATTTCTTACAAAGCCGCCCTCCGCGTCTTCCTTGGTCACGGTGTAGGGGTAGGAGTAGGACGCCGAAGTGTGAGGAGCGATTTCCGCATCGGAAAGATCCACAATGACGCCAGAGGAATTTGAGGCATTGATGACCTCGTCATAGTAGTCAGAAAGGTACAGCGGTACGTCTCCCGTATTGGAGAAGGTGATCATGAACACCACCTGCTCGCCCTCCACGTACCACTGGCCGTTTGCGGGCGGGTTGACTGCGGTCTTGGTGACGTTCATGTCGATATAGGGCAGCTCGGGATCCGGCGGAAGCTCCTTTCCGATGGGCGTGATGACGGTGTTGGAAAACACGGTATAGTCCTCGCCCTCAGGATCGGGATAGTATTCCGCGAGCCCCTGATTGATTATGTCGGTCAGGTTTTCAATGTCCTCGTGGGTCACGGTATAGCTGAAATACGCCTCCAGCGTGCCGTAGGGCTCAAGGTAAGTGGTCTTATACACCGGCACCACTTCTCCGGCGGTCTCGTTGAGCGGGTCGTAGATGCCGACGTAATGAACCCCGACGTTTGAATTGTTGGTCAGTATGAACTTGTAGGTGATGGTTTCGCCCTCGGTGTAGAACGCTCCGTTGGCCGGGGCGCTGGCTTCGTATTTGTACAAGGTCAGCTGGGGCGCGCCGGATATCTTTCCGACCTCTGCGACGACGGCGTTAGAGGCGATAGAAACGGTCTCGTCAACGAAGGTATCGTAATAGCTGCCCTCCGCCTGATTGACCACAAAGCCGTTGTCCGCGTCCTCCTCAGTGGGGATATAGGTGACAAGGTAGCCGCGGCCCTCGTCCGGCTGAAGAGTGAAGTCCGTTTCCAGCACGCCGAACTCGCCCTCGCCCAGAAGGGGATCGAATACCAGAACGTCGGTGACGGGGTAGTCGCAGTGGTTGTCTATGTTCACCTGGAAGATGATGGGCTCGCCCACCTCATAGTAAAGCCCGTTCGTGGGGCCGCCCATCAGGTACTTTGTGAGCTTGACCGTGCCGACTGTGCCGTCGCCCGGATCTGCGTTCGTGGGCACGATCACCTCGTTGGAGTAGCTCGTGTCGCGCTTGAGTATGGTGCCGCCCACCGCGACGCGACCCTGCCATCCCACTGCGGCGAGGTTGGAAAGGCTGCCCGCCATGGCCTCGGTCCCGGTGACGGTATGGGAGTAATTTACCGTGACGCTGTCGCCCCTCCCAAGAGGCTGCTCGAGCTCGGGGAAGTTGGCGTCATCGGGGAGCAGATCGTCCGAGAGCGTCAGCCTGTCCAGCGTCATTTTTGTGTTGTTGGTGATGGTGACGGAGTAATAGACCGTCTCGCCCTCCACGTAGTAAATGCCGTTTGCGGGCGTTGAGACCTCCCGCTTTTCGACGGTGACGCCGGAAGGCGCGTTGCAGGGCACGGTCACGCTGTCGCTGACTTCAAAGATCTCGGACTCCTGATCGGCATCCTCGGTCCAGCGCCCGTAGGCGGTGTTTTCGTAATAGCCGTTTGCGCAGTCCTCGGCGTCGATCGAGTGGCTTACTGTAAAGGAAAGCGACTGATGAGGCTCAAAGTTGCCCGCGTACAGGGGCAGGATTCCTTCCTTGTCCCTGTCGTCCACGGTCACATTGTACAGAGGATAGCCCTGGCTGTTCCACACGTCGATCTGGCAGACAAGGGTCTCGCCCTCGGTATAGTAAGAACCGTTCAGGGGCGTGCTGATCTCTGTCTTGGTGATGTTCAGTTCCATGTCGCCAAGCTCAAGCCAGGTGTCTACGGTCACGGTATCGTCGATCAGGTTCTTGTCTTCGCCCGCATCGCGATCGTGTTCATTGGAGTACCATTCGCCTGTTACCGTGTTTTCGTATGTGCTTGCCTCGCAGTCGG